>JAESSL010000289.1 GCA_016764135.1 Alphaproteobacteria bacterium | reverse complement strand
TTTTTGAAACTGTTCGGCCGGATTATCCCGATGTGTCCATGGACAAGATGCTGGTCGACGCCATGACGACGCGCATGGTGCTGAACCCTAAAAGCATCGATGTGGTCGTGGCGAGCAATCTGCATGCCGATGTGCTCAGCGATCTGGCGGCGGCGTTGTCGGGTAGTCTGGGGATTGCGCCGACGGCGAATTTGAACCCCACCGGCGACTTTCCGTCTATGTTTGAGCCCATTCACGGCTCTGCGTTCGACATCATGGGCAAGGGCGTGGCGGATCCGATCGGCAGTTTCTGGTCGGCGGTGATGATGTTGGAGCATCTGGGCGAGACAGCCGCGGCCAATCGATTGATGACGGCAATTGAGCGAGTGACCGCCGCTGCGAGGCGAAGCCCGCCGATCTGGGCGGTACGGCGACGACAGCGGAAGTAACGGCGGCGGTGATCAACGCCATTAACAAGGAAAACGAATAGACGGCGCATCGGGACCAAGTCCCGGGCGCGCCGTCGGAAGCGAGAGCGACGATGGCTAGCAAAAAGCATATCCGACGTATTGAAGAATCGTTGGCGGCGGGGGATGCGCAAACAGCACTGGCGTTGTGCCAGAAGCGGTTGCGGATAAATCCACGCGACGCTGATATTATTCAGCTGCAGACCCAGGCGTTGATGACGGTTGGCGATTTTTCCGGCGCGGTTGAGGCGATTGCCATCGTGACCGCGCAGAGACGAGCGCCAGCGGAAGCGCATCATATGCATGCGTATGCGCTGATTCAGATGGATCGGAAAGAAGACGCGTATAAAACGGTTCAATCTGGCCTGAAGGACCACCCAGACTATGGGGAGCTGCTTCAATACGCCGGGTTGCTGGCGGATCAGCTAATTCTGCCCGTGGATTCAGAACGCTATTATCAAAAATTGACGTCAGTGGATCCCGATAACGCCGATGCCTGGCTTGGCTTGGGAAACGCACAGCAGAAACAGGGCCGGGATGAAGAGGCGCTGACATCCTACAAAACCGCCGCCGCAGCGGACCCGACGCTTTCTTCGCCCTTAGTGAACGCGGCGAATATGCTGGCTAAATCCAAAGATCAAAAGTCGGCGCAAGCAGCATACCAGCAGGTCTTGCAGGCGTTTCCCGATCGCATTGATGTTCGCGCCAATCTGGCGGCGTCATTGGTGCAAAGTGAGGACTATATTGCGGCTGTGGCGGAATATGATGGGTTTTTGCGCGCCTTTCCGGATGACTTCGACGCGTCCTTGTCCAGGGCGAAGGCTTTGTTAAAGGGGGGCGACGCCGAGGCCTCTGTGCAGGCGCTGACCAATATGGCGCGGCGTTTTTCCGACCGACCCGAAGTGTGCCCGGAGCTTGTGAACGCCTGCCTTTTTATGGGCGATGCGGCGCTGGCGAACTCAAACCTCGAAATATTTTTGGAGCGGTTTCCCAAATCGGCGGATGTTTATTCCTGTATTTCCATAATTCAGGCGGCGCTGCACCCGGAAAAATTCACTGATGGCGAAGCCGTGTTGGATGCGGAGATACAAGGGTATGACCTGACGCCGCCGGAAGGCTACGCCGATGCGGCGGCGTTTTTCGACGATGTTTGCGCGGCGGTATACGATCATCCCAGCTTGATGGATACCCCGGCGGATCACGCGACCATCAAAGGATTTCACACCAAGGATATTGCGAAGGCGCCGGTCGCCGCGCCGATCGCCGCCCTTATCGACGCAATCAAGGCGCGTGTGCGCGATTACGCCCGGCGGCCCGAGACGCGGGCAAATCCGTATTTTGACGGCCTGGACCTGGAGAGTGCGGGTTTTAATCTTTGGGCGGTCGTTATGCGCGAGGGCGGCCACCAGGAGGCGCATATCCATCCAGCGGCGCGAATCAGCGGCGTGGTGTATTGTAAAGTGCCCTCGACAATCCGGGATAGCAATGATCGCGCCGGGTGGATCGAATTCGGGCGCCCGCACCGAGAATTCCATCAGCCCGAAATTCTGCCGACGAAACTATTGAAACCGACGCTTGGCCGAATCGTGATTTTTCCGTCGCACGCCTACCACGCTACCTTGCCGCTAAGCGGGGCCGACCATCGGATTAGCCTGGCGTTTGATATCGTCGGGTGACCGGATTCGGGGCGCTTCAGGCTGCATTGTCGCAAAAATGCAACACCGTTATATAGAGTCGAATGGCCTGTCCGAGTTAAGTTGACAGTTAACGGAGCGCGGTAATATGGTCCCCATCATAAGCTAGTTGGTTCGTTTTGAGCCAGAGGATGCGGCTTAAGGCGTTATTGCCGGTAAAAAAATTAATCAGGTTTGGAGAAAGTCATGATGACACGCGTTTCGCTGCTTAGCAGCACGGCCCTCGCTGCAGCGGCCATTGTTTTAGCTGGAGCGCCTTCGTCGGCCGCCAGTCTCGATGCTCTTGAAAAGCGCGTAAAAGCGCTGGAAAAAGCCGGCGCCGGTAGATCGGTATCGCGCTCGAAGAGAACCATGAAGCTGACCGTCAGTGGTCACCTCAACCGTATGGTACAGTTGGTTGACAATGGCGTGAACAGCGAATTTCGCCACGTTACCAATCAGCAGTCCCGCTCTCGGGTGCGTTGGGTTGGTACGGGCAAGCTGTCCGATGACATCAGCGTTCGCACGTTGATCGAATTTGGTAATTCCGACGCCATTTCCTCGAGCCAAAGTATTGCTGGTGCAGAAGTTAATGGCGCTGCGTTTGATACGCGCCACATTGATTTGCAGTTGACCAGTAAGACCATGGGTAAATTGTACATTGGCCATGGTTCTGATGCGGCGGACAGCATTCAAGGACATACGGACCTTAGTGGTACGCTTGTCGCACTTAGCGGTGCCGGCGACGAAGATTTGAGCTTTGCAGATGAGAATTTCGTGTTTGGTACCGGTGCAAATATCGCCGCAGGAACCAGTTCCCGGGTCGATAACTTTAATGACGAACTTGATGGAACACGTGACGATCGCATTAGATATGACACGCCGAGCATCGGTGGGTTTAGGGCTAGTATAAGTCATGCAAACAAGGACGTTGTCGCCGGTGCGATCCGGTATGCTGGTTCGTTTAGTGGCGTAAAAGTCAAAGCCGGTTTCGCGCATATCCACAATGAAGCTGGTGCCGGTGCCACGGTGCAAGGTATTGCACAGCAACGGAATGTGAATACTGGTGGTGTTGGTATCTTGTTGCCTATGGGCTTGAGCTTTCAAGTGCAGGTTGGTGAGCGGGACCTCGACACTGTTGGTAGAAACGACCCAACAACGCAGTTCTATCGTATTGGTTATCGGTTCAAGGCAAGTGAACTCGGTGAAACTCGTTTGGCCGCAAGTTATCATAATGCCGAAGACTACAGCGCAAACGGCGATGACTTGGAAATCATGAGTGTCGCAGTCGTGCAGATTATCGAGCCGTTAGGCGCCGAATTGTATGCAAGTTATAGTAACTTGGATCTGGAGCGCACTGGTGTTGTTGGTATCGAAGATATCGATGTTGTGTCGATTGGCATGCGCGTCAAGTTCTAAGTTGCGAGAATAGTAGAAACTAATGCGAATGATAACGTTGATAGGGCTGATTATAGTAATCTTAGGTGTTTCCGGATGTACTAAGATAAAATATAAGCCTTATGTACCAGAGCACCTTCGTGGAGGCTCGGATGATCCGGATTCGAGTATTCCTGGGATTTTGACTGGGAAGTCTGGTGAGTACACGATTTACGGTGGTAAGTAACCCGCAGTGAGTTACAGAAAAGGTCAGTTCTTCGGAACTGGCCTTTTCTTATTAAGATATCAAAAGGTTTTGATCCGAATCTTCACCACTGGATTTGACGAGTGCTGATGCTAGGTTGATGGAGGTAAGTGTTCGCTTACTTTTCTTCCGTCGTTGAGATTAAAGTTGAACGACGTTATTGTACAACGGTTTCGGAAACGTTCATTGGCGCGTAATGATCGAGAAAACTTGGAAAGATTATGAGATCACCTTGTTTACCTTCCGGAGAAAAAATATTCGGAAGCTTTAGCAGGGTGCTGAAAAAGTCGGACCAGATGGCTGTCGGTGAAACAATAGAATCGGGAGGTGAAAGAAATTATAATTTTCGAATCTTATATGACCAATTCACAAATTATTGTTACGACTAAATCGCTCCAAAATAGTTTTTCAGCAGCCTGTTAGGCCACGATCACGATAAAGGGCGACCTGGAGCTTGTTAGGGTTCACAAACATTGTGGAGTTATGCAGGGACGGGTAAAATTCCAGTTAATACACGGTCGAAAATAAACTCGGCCAATGATTGTGAACGCCGTGGAAGGAATGGGTTTCATATCGTTGAAACCAGATTTGGCCAAAATCAAGTTTAGTACCGCCAACCAGACCTGCGAATTCCTCTATATTTGGCTTAACCGATTCAATCACCTCGTCCTTGTATTTACGGGTGCTCGGATCCTCGGCGATCATGTAGTCGGAATACACACGTTCATTGCCGCTGGGTTGATAACAACGTGGATCCGCTCGCAATCGCATGATTTCCTCCATAACGGACTCTTTGGTTTCCGCATGGGTCGCTACGGGGCTCTGATAAATTGGTAAATCAAAAATATTATGCAGCATCTAATTTCAACTTTGCTTGAAAAGAAACGGTGTACGACCTCAATCGTAGACGAAGAGCGCGCACCGAGGAAGTCGTTTCAGGCTGTGCAAAATTGACGCTTTAAATGTGGAGGGAACTGAAGTTGAAAGCGCCAAAGTTTTCGCCTTTGACGGCGTCTAATCGGCCTCGCGGCGCCATGCGAGCGCGACCCCGCCAAGCGCCAATAACAGCACCAGCACAGCGGGGAATAACGAAATTCGATCAACGCCGGTGACGATATAATCCCCATTTTTAATAAACCCGATCCAATTGCGGCCATGGGTCGGTCGTCCTTTGGACGTTCGGCGAAGGTCTGGCGTGTTGACCTCGCCTGCCTTTGGAGACAGCCAGAAAAGGCCGCTATCCGTGGCTAGCGAAACCGGTTTCATATACTGCTCGGTGGTGCGAATGTCCGCGAACTCCAGAGAATTCAGGGACCCGGACGCGGCGACGACATTACGTTCGCCGTCGGATACCTCATAGAGCCCGGCCTCTGAAACCGGTATATTCGCAGACCACTCACCTTCGCGGGTTTGGGTTAATGCCACCTCGCGGGTTTGGCCATCCGGTCCCTTTAATCGTACGGGTTTATTGTTTCCATCAATATTACGTCGGGTTATTTCCAGCATGTCGCCGCGAATTTTCGCTCTGAGGTCATTTTCCTCAAGCGCCGGTTCCTGCATGAGCCAATGCGCCAGACGACGCAGGAGCTCGGCTTGTGGTCCGCCGCCATCAAAACCGCGCGCCCAAAGCCAGATATGGTCGCTGTTGAGCTGCGCGACGCGACCTTTGCCAAACCTGTCCAGAATAAGAAGCGGTCGCCCGTTCGCTCCGGTCATGACGGTCCGGCCTCGATTGGCTTTAACGTCAATCTGGCGGAACCATTTACCCCAGCTCGGTGCGCCGGACGTATCTGTTTTTCGGTCTCTTGTCGAAAGGCCCGCTGTGACGGGGTGGCGGCGCCCCATTGGCGTAACGGTGGGCTTGAAGGGCATGGTCAAAATTTCCCCCGTCGGTTCTCCGGGCAGCACCAGCCCGAGGGGGGATTTGAAAATACTGTAGGGGCCAGCGAAAGCGGGGCCTGCCGCTTCCAAAAAGGCGCCGCCATCATTGATGTAATCGGCGATGTTGCTCAGATAGCTTTGTGGTAAAACGCCTCGGCGTCGGTACCGGTCAAAAATCACGAGATCGAAATCACCAAGGCGGATTTCAAACAGTTCCCGGGTCGGGAAGGAAATCAGGGATAATTCGTTGATTGGCGTGCCGTCCTGCTTCTCCGGTGGGCGCAGAATTGTAAAATGCACCAGATCGACCGAAGGGTCGGCTTTCAACAAGTTTCGCCATGTGCGCTCCCCGGTGTACGGTTCGCCGGACACCAGCAGAACGCGTAACCGATCCCGCACGCCGTTGACGGAGATGGTCGCGCTGTTGTTTCGGGCGCTCAACTCGCCGGGCGCCGCCTCGACGCTAAGTTCAAAGACGGTCGGGCCCGCATGCTCCAATGTAAACGGCGCCGAGAACTCGACGCCCACAGGCGCTGAAATAACGCGCGCTTCGCCGCCATCGCGGCGGATTGTCAGCCGTGTCTGACCGCTGGAATTCTTGGTGTCTTCGATAAA
>JAESSL010000288.1 GCA_016764135.1 Alphaproteobacteria bacterium | reverse complement strand
GGGTGTGCTTAAAAACTTCGAGGACGTCCGCCATATTTGAAGCGCGTTTCAATTTTCGGCTGTTGTTGAACACGACATATTCAGAATTTTTGCCAATCGAAGATTTTGCAATCGCGAAAAGCGGCGCGTCAAAGCTATGTCTGAAAACAGAAAAGACGGCGACGGATCCGTGAAAGTCGATGGCGTAATCGCGCCATTCACCGCTTGCAACGCGTCGACTGTATACGTCCAGCAGCTGTCGAAGTTCGGGACGCGTAAAGACCGTGTTCCGTTTTTTCTTTTTCGTCCTTTGTTTGCGGTACTCCGCCAACTCCACCATGGCTGCCATGTTTAACGTCCTGTTTGAGAAACGGTATGCGTTACTTTATCGTTTGCGCGCCTGTTTTATGAGGGTCGGGTGAAACGTAACAGGTTGGTTCGCCAAGCGTCCGATAGCAATAGACGGGGGCCTCCACCACTGTTCGATTAAAGGAGGTCCGGCAAAGGGGGCCGCCATCCTCTATTGATTTCAGGAGGTTGCATTCCTGTCCAGAGGCGTATTCGGCGATATAGTCGGTTGGCACGCGATCGGTATGAATGAAATTTGCGAGCCCGGCGCCAAGGACAAAAACGGATTCAACGCCGCCGCAGGCGCCAAGTCCAAACGTAAACAGCGCAAAGGTTGAGACGATCAATGTATTGCGCATCGCAGATTTGGTTTTGCGCATCGCGCGGCACTGGTTTACAGCGCAACGACCGACGTTGGATTGTCGGGAAATGTCCCCGTTATCTTTTGGCTCATCTTTCGCCAACCAGGAATCCTCCACTTGATCGCGAATGCTTAAAATCGCAATGACGCTTGAATTTATCATGTCCTATGAAGGCGTTTGAAGCAAGTACGCCGGACTTTTGATGATGGACTCGCGTGATTGCCAGCGCGCTGCGACAAGGGTATGTTATCGCGTCTCTTGACGAGGCGAGCGAAGCCGGATAATCCGCATTCGACAACGCTTATTGTATTCACATTCAAGACGGTTCCCGAGACCAATCTTTCAGATGAGTATTGGGGCCCATTAAAGCAGGAGACGCCCGTGGCGGACATCTTCGACGAAGTCGACGAGGACCTAAAACAAGACAACGCGAAAAAGATCTGGGACCGATATGGCCGGTATATGGTTGGAGTCGCGGCGCTCGTGATTCTGGCGACGGCGGGACATGTTGGTTGGCGGGAGTATGTTCAGGACCGCCAGGAGGCCTATAGCGCGCGTTTCATGTCTGCATTGAGCCTTTCAAATGACGCAAAACATCGTGAGGCGGCGGCTGTACTTGCCGATTTATCGCGAGATGCGGGTAGCGGTTATGGCGTCCTTGCGCAATTTCGCGAAGCGGTCGAACGCGTCGCCGCTGGTGAAAACGCCGCGGCGATAGATATTTATGACGCGGTCGCCGACGACAGCGGCGTCGATACGCTGTATCGGGAACTGGCCGTGTTGAACTCGGTTCTCTTGCAAATTGATTCTGGCGACGTTGAAAAATTAAAAACGCGTATCGCGCCGCTTCTGGCGACCGAAAATCCATGGCGTCACAGCGCGACGGAAATTGTAGCGGTTCTGGCGATGCAAACCGGACAACTGGACGAGGCGCGCAAATCATACCAGCAACTGGCCGATGATCTGGACGCTCCACAGGGCGTACGCAGCCGCGCGACGGAAATGCTGCGAACCTTTGGTAAGTAGTCAGGATCAGTACATGGCGTCTGGAACCGTTTCGGGGCCCGCGATCGAGAAATCTGACGCTTGGAGTTTCGTGAAGCGAAGGTTGGGACTTCGGGGAATTGGCGTTGTTTGTGCGCTTCTCGCGCTGTCCGGTTGTGATTTTTTCGAAGCAGAAACGACTCGCATCCCCGGTGAGCGGATCTCCATCATGTTGTTTCAGAACACGCTGGAGCCGGACCCGCGCATCGCCGACCTTCAGGTTCGTCTGCCGCGCCCTGTTCGCAATATAGACTGGCCTCAGTCCGGCGGAAACGCGGACCATGCGATGAACCATCTGGAACTGGGCGCTGCGATACAGGAAATCTGGCGCGCCGATATTGGGGCGGGATCCAGCGATACTCAAAGATTGCTGGCGCAACCAATTGTCGCCGGCGACCGAATTTACGCAATGGACAGCGAGTCGAGCGTATCCGCCTTCAACCGCGCCAATGGCGCGCATGTCTGGACGATCGACGCCAAGGCGCCTGACGATGACGACGAGGCTTTCGGCGGCGGGATCGCCTTTGAAGATGGCAGGTTGTTCGTCACGACGGGTTTTGCGCAAATTTTTTCGGTGGATGCGCAAAGCGGCAAGGAGTTGTGGCGCAAAATTGTTTCCGGTCCGATGCGCGCGCCGCCTTCGGTGAAGAATGGGCGGGTTTTCGCGATCACTATCGACAACCAGCTTTTTGCGTTTGATGCTAAAACGGGCGAAAAGTTATGGTCTCATACGGGTATTTCAGAAGTCGCCGGGTTGCTGGGTGGCGCAAGCCCGGCGGTCAGCGGCGGGGCGGTGATTGCGCCATACTCGTCCGGCGAGGTTTACGCGTTGCGCGTCGAGAGCGGTCGGGTCATCTGGTCGGATAATTTGACCTCATCGCGACGTCTGGACGCCCTGTCGAGTCTTGCGGACATTCGTGGTATGCCCGTTGTGGATCGGGGGCTGGTTTATGCAATAAGTCATTCGGGCCGGATGGTGGCGATTGACCTGCGAACGGGTGGTCGAGCCTGGGAACGCGGACTCGGCGGCGTAGAAATGCCTTGGGTTGCGGGGGAATACATCTTCGTCGTGACAAACCGTGGTGAATTGGTATGCATGACCCGTCGGGGCGGTCGGATCCGCTGGGTTCAGAGCTTGCCGCGATATGAAGATGACGAAGAAAAGGACGAGCCCATCAAATGGTCGGGACCGGTCCTCGCGGGAGACCGTCTTGTTCTGGTGGGCAGTCACGGCGAAGCATGGTCTGTTTCGCCCTATACCGGGAAGCCGCTCGGTCGTGTCGAATTAGGTGACGATGTCCTGATTTCGCCGATTGTCGCGGATGGTACGATCTATTTTCTGACGGAAGCCGGTGACCTGGTTGCGATGCGATAGCGTCTGATCGGCTTTTGTCGGCGTTTACGGTTTATTTTTAGGAGCGTCGAACAACTGTTTCG
>JAESSL010000287.1 GCA_016764135.1 Alphaproteobacteria bacterium | reverse complement strand
TTAACGCGATTATGTACAATCGTGGTGGTTTGTCGCGCGCTGAACGCGAGCTTGGCGCTGTTGGCGCTTCGGTCGTTAATCGCTGCATATACTGCGCGGCGGTGCATTCCAGCCGCTATAACGTACTTGCGAAGAACAAGACCGTGATGGAGCGCATTTTCGCCGACGGCGAAGACGCGTCACTGGACCCGCGTCAGGAAGCGATCTTTCAGTTTTCCGCAAAACTTTCGAAAACGCCGTCGGAGGCCGGGAAGGCTGATTTGGAAAAACTTGCAGCGGCGGGGTTGGAGGCGAGCGAAATTCTGGACCTGGTTTTGTCCGCGTCGCTTTTTGGATGGGCGAACCGATTAATGCACACACTTGGCGACCCTATCGCGCGCGAGGACGAATAGGCGGGAGAGCGGTTGGTCTCTTCAGGCATAATGTCTACCCGGGCATTTCTGGGTCGGTTGCTTTCACAGAGTCGCGGTCGCGCATATTCTCCCACCACCGTTTGAGGTTTGGACTCTTCTGCGTAAGGGCGACGCCTTCCGGGGTCAGCAAAAAGTAAAAATAATTTGGAATCAAATGTAAGTCGGCCAGGCTCAGTTGATCGCCAACAAGGTGATCGCGCTCACCGATAAACGCATTTAATACAGAAAACGCATTCTCGACCTTTGGAACAGCCGTGGCGATCAGGGCCTCATCGGGGGCGTCGCCGGTCATTGGCGCGACAAGTCGCTGCCATATGATGACGCCGAGCGCGGGTGCGAAAGCGTAGTTGTCCAGCAATGCGCATATTTGCGTCATGCGCGCTCGATCTTTTGCTGATTCTGGTTGTAAGGCCGGACCTTCGAATGCTTCATCGACATAGCGACAGATCGCAACGGTTTCATATAAAACAAAATCATTATGGGTAAGCGCGGGGACTTTGTTGAACGGGTGGCGCGCCGATTGTTCCGTCGGAATGCCCTCAAAAATATCAAAACTATCGAGTGTGTAATTTACGCCCTTCTCGAGTAAGGCGAGGCGCGCCGTGCGAACATAGGTGCTGTAGGCCGGGCCATGCAGAATTGGCGTCGTCATGAGAATTCCAGATAACAGGTCTAATTTTCGGGTGGCTCCAACCAGAAAGGCTCAACGTCTGGTGCGCTCGATAATGTACGCAGAAATTTCTCCAACTGTGACAATTCTTTTTTGTTGAAATCGAGCGGTGTTAGTTCCGTCTGTCCCACAGGTTGTCGGGGCGCTTTGTTGTAATGTCGTAGCGCTGTTCCAAGGGTCGAAAAGCGTCCGTCATGCATATATGGCGCGGTTTTTGAAACGTTCCGCAATGTCGGGGTTTTAAAGCCTCGATCAAAATGGGGGTCGCTTATTTTGATGAAATCTAATTCACGACAACTTGCGCTCTGATCGTCGCTATGACGACTTCGGCAATTGAATTCATCCCGTAGCACCTGTTTGACCCCGATCAGCCGTCCTTTATCTGGAGGTGGATGTTCAGGGTCCGCAAGGCCGATGTTATGGAACGAATTGTTGGTCATCAAGGGGCTGTTGTGACATTGAATGCATCGGCCAGGCCCGATAAAAAGCCGCAAACCGGCCTCTTCATCCCGCGACATTATCGACTTCGCAAGTACGGCGTCTTTTGTCAGGATCGCTTTGACATAATGATCAAACTGGGATGATGACGGCGCCAGGAGCCGTTCATACGCTGCGATCGCTTTGCCCAAATTGGCGAATATTGTTGAAATAGAGGTTCGGTCTCGTGGCGCCATATTCTCCCACGCCGCGCGTCGCAAGTCGTCATCAACGGGACCTGCAGATGATGGAAACCGTATGGCGTTGGATAAATCGGGCAGGGGGCCAAACAGGGATTCGTATTCCGCACGATACTGGGCGTCTTTCGACACCAGATGAGCATACTGGACGCGATCGCCGCCATGCTCCACGACACTTTCCATCGGGCCGAGCGCTTGTGACCATAGACTGTCCTTTCGGCCATCCCAAAAGAGCCAAGGACTGTATGCGGCGCCAATAATGGTCATGGTGTTCCGCCCTGATGTCCCCACGCCACGGGCGAGCTTTCGCCCGTCGGTAAATGCGAGCGCAGGCAAGTGGCATGTTGCGCAGGCGACCTGACCATCACTGCTCAAGCGGGTATCAAAGAACAACCGATGCCCGAATCGCGCCGCTCTAGCGTTATCAGCGACGCCGTTTGTCTTGTCGGCGGGCGTTTTTGCGATACTGCCAATCCATAACCCGCGCAGGCTCTCAACTTCGCTTTTCGTCCATTGAATTCGGTGCAAAGCCTCCGCTGCGTGGGTTGAAACGGTAAACAAAGATAGAATGGCGGTTGAAAGGAAAACTAGGCCCCAAAGTTTCACGAGAACGGCCAATCGTCAGCGTTTTAAAACAAGATTGAAGACGATGACGTCGTTCTGATGCTCGTCGCTGATTTGAAATTTCAACTCCCACCAGCCCGGCATATTAAATCTAACGCCTTCAAGGAGATATTCGCCGTTTCCAAGGTTCTTGTCACCCGAGGCGCGGTTGGCAGTCCATGGCCATGGGTTGGCATACCGCCAAATACGATAATCATAGCGTTTTCGACCGGGCGCCCATCCGCCGTTGCGATATTAAGAATCCAGCTCTGTAAAACATTGATCGCAGGCTGGTTTTCCTGTGGCGCAATTTTTACTTTGAAGCGCTTCTTCCCGGACAATTTTGAGGTCGATGTATTGAGGTCTTTTGGAATTTCATCGCGACCCATCGTTTCATGGCGCATGTTCTTAGCGCCATGTTCACCGCTACCTTGGCCATGGTCGGGACGAGGCATTTTTTGTAACTTGGATGGCGTTACAGAATGATCCTCATGGGATTCGCCATGGGCTTTCGCCGCGTCGATTTCAGCGACGAAAAATATCATCGATAAAATTGCAGCGACGTTAAACAACCTCTTCATTTTACCCTCTTTTGTAATCTGAAGCTAAGTTGGTGAGGCGTGCGCCCGGACACAATGTGTATTAGCGCTATGCGACAATACGCACACCCGATCTGGCAGAAAGCAGTGTTCTTTGATTGGGGTGGAGCAGGGGCGTGTGGTCGGGCGCCCCTGTGTTGGTCTAGGCTTCTTCTTCGCGTAATTCCTGGAAGACGTTGCCCGCGATAATCATCGCCTCGCGAATAAATGGCACGGTCCATGAGGGGCTGGTTTGGTTGAACTGGAAGGAAAACCCCTGTTGAGAAGCGAAACATCGTCTCATACGCCTGTATCCGAGCTGCGCGTGCATGGGCAATTGTTGCTCGGTCGTGCGCTGGTAACGACATCGTTTACGGTTGGCGCCGCGATCACCCACGCCCTCGACCCGGAACTCCTGACGTTTTTGCGTTTCGCTCTGGCGACGGCGCTGTTCGCGCCCTACATCATCTGGCGGCACGGCTTTGCAATCCCGGGCGTAAAAGCATTTGTCGGCTATTTCCTGATCAGCGCCTGCGTCGTGATTTTCTTCTGGTGTATGTTTGAGGCGTTGCGTCTGACCTCCGCCTTGAATGCTGCGGCGCTCTACACGTTGCTTCCTGGAGTCGCGGCAATTTATGCGGTGATTCTCGTCCGTGAAAAGATAGGGGTTTCACGCCTGGCGGCCCTTGTGATCGGCGCGCTCGGCGCCCTTTGGGTCCTTTTCAAGGGCGATTGGGAGCTGTTTCTTGGCCTCGCATTTAATCAGGGCGACCTGATATTTTTGCTCGGGCTATTGGCCATGGGGCTCTACACACCGCTCGTCCGACGGTTTAATCGAAATGAACCGGCTGCGGTTATGGCGTTTTGGGTTCTCGCAACGGGAACAATCTGGCTGGCGTTGCTAAATAACGTGGCGATATTTAAATTGGACATGTGGGCGATTGACGTCACAGTTTTGCTCGGCGTTGCTTATCTTGCCGTTTTTACGACGATTATCAGCTTTTTTATCATGCAGCACGCGACGCTTCATCTGGGACCGACCAAGGTGATGAGCTACGGGTACCTTACGCCCGCACTGGTGGCGGCGTTTGAATTCGCCGCCGGAAACGGAGCGCCGGCGCCCATCGTATTACCGGGAATCGCGCTGACGATCGCCGCTATGTTTGTAATGCAATGTCGGTATTTCGACGCAAAAACGGTTGGTAGGGGCTGAGAGGCGGATTTTGTAACATTTAAAGCTCGACCTGGCGCGGGCGAGCAGGCTGCGTCGGTGGTGTGTTGCCGTGGCGACTGTCACCCCTCAACTTTGATACGGTAATCCGGCGTTGAATTGAGTGGACAGGAGTAGACGTAGTCGCCCGCCTTCAACTCGATTGAGTAATCCTTGGTCGCGCCGATAACCAAGCCGCCTCCCGAGACGCTGGGGAGGGTCAGACGGCTTAGGCCCTGACCGCGCAACCAAAAACCCAACGGGTAGGGCACGTTTTTATTGGCGACGCGGAAAATATATTTGCCGGGCTTTAATTTGAGCACCTTCGCGGCGGATACGCGCTGGTCGCCAGACTTCGCGTTGATGGCCTCGCAGTCGGATTTGCGCGCCGTCTGAAAACCGTGGTCGATGCCATTTTCCGATTCAATAAACTGGCAAGGAATCTGTGAAAATTTAATGACCATCGGGGATGCTGCATAGACCGGATGCGCCGTGGCCATCATACCAACGAAAAGGAGGCCAAGGGCGCTTGTAATGTGGAAGCTGAGTTTCATCAATTTTCTCCGGAAGTGAGCCATGGTATTACTTATATCAGGAACAGCGAAATACGTTTCGCTTTTTGACGCTTGGCGTCGAAATTTTCAAGGTTTCGGCCTTGGCCGATCTTGATTGCTGAAACGGCAAAATTGATGACCTGTTGTCGTGGCGTTACACTGAGGCCTCAGTGTAAAAGGCCTTCCGCCCTGAGATGGGGTGGCATCACCGGACGCTTGCATTTATTATTCCATATTCATGCATATTTAGGGAGTCAGACTCTATGTCTAGTAACGCAAATATTCTCGCCTTCGCTGGTAGTCTAAGAGCCGAATCGCTCAATAAAATTCTTCTCCGTACAGCAGTCCGAGCGGCTGAATCTGAAGGCGCGTCAGTTACAACGATCGACCTTGCTGACTACCCAATGCCGGTTTACGACGGCGATCTTGAGGCCAAAATTGGTTTGCCGGAAAGTGCGGAAAAATTGAAGGCGCTATTCACGAGCCATAATGGCCTGCTTATCGCCGCGCCGGAGTATAACAGCTCGATTACGGCAGCGCTTAAGAACTTGATCGACTGGGTCTCCCGCAAGAACGGAGCTCCCGACATGAGCGGCTATCAGGGCAAGACGGCCGGACTAATCGCGGCGGGCGGCGGTATGGGTGGTTTGCGCGGCTTGGTCCATGTCCGCCAGATATTGGGCAACATCGGGGTTCTTGTAATTCCTGAGCAGGCGGTTGTGCCCAATGCGCGAGACGCCTTCGATGATGAGGGGAATCTTAAGGATGAAGGGAGGCGAACCGTTGTCGAGAACGTCGGCGCCGCACTTGCCCGGACCTTGGGTAAGCTGCACGGTTAACAGGTAAGCAAAATGGATTTTAGTTTAAGTCCCGAGCATCGAGCATTGAAGGATATGTCCCGGCGTTTCGTCGAGACGGAATTTCCACGCGAGAAGATACTACAATGGGTCCGTGATAAAGTGGAACCGCCGCGCGAGGCGTTCCTGAAACTTGGCGAACTGGGGTTATTCGGATTCCTGTTGCCGCCCGAATACAGCGGTTTGGAAAAAGTCGATCCCACGGGCATGGTGGTCTTTGTCGAGGAGCTGTCCCGCGCGTCCTCCGCCTTGTCGACCCATTATGGCCGGGCGGCCGTGATTGTTGGGCCTCAGATTGCGCGCTTTGGCTCCCAGGCGCAAAAGGACCTTGTTTTGCCCAAAGTCGTCCGGGGTGAAGTGCAGCTGGCCTTATGCTTGACGGAGGCTGGGGCAGGCTCGGACGCCGCCGCCATCGCCACCCGCGCCGAGGAACAGCCCGATGGTTCGTACCTGATAAACGGCGCCAAGATGTTCAACAGCCAGATTGAAAGCGCGGGGTTT
>JAESSL010000286.1 GCA_016764135.1 Alphaproteobacteria bacterium | reverse complement strand
GGAGCAAAAAAGGCTCCTGAAGCATCGCGGTGAATGCGGCGACGACGACCGGAAAGTGCATGGGCAGGCAACCCGCCATGACCGCGTTGATCGCCAGTTTTTCGGCGGTGATGGCGCGGGCGCGGACGGTTTCTACGCCCACCAGATGGTCGGGCGGCATCATGATCCAGTCCAGACAAGCCTGCACGGCCTCCGCTGTTGGGGGCACGACGGGCAAACCATCGGTCCAGTTGCGGCTGTGATAAAACTCCTGCGCGGCCATCACATCGTCAACATCGTACCGTTTTGACACTAAATTCATTCGATTTCCCACTTTTTAGCCAAATAGAGGCGTCAATTTGGATCAGTTCGTAAATTGACAGGCCGCTCTGTTTTATGTCAATAAATCATTGATTTGAATTTTGATTGTCATTTTTGCATAGGTAAGGTCAACGAGATCATGATCAGCGCGCAAAATGTTCCAGACCTTTCCGTAAAGCACCTGCAGGCGATTGTTGCGCTTGCCCGGTTTGGCAGTTTCATCGCCGCCGCGTCCTATCTGCAAATTTCACAGCCGAGCCTTAGTCGCATTATTCAACAAGCGGAAAAGCGCATTGGCGTGACGTTGTTTGTGCGCGGCGCCCGCAACGTGTCGCAGACCCAGGCCGGGGATGCATTTGCGCCCGTCGCGGAGCGTCTATTGGGGGAGTTGTTGCAGCAGACGCAGAACGTTCGCGCGCTCGATGGTGAAATGCGCGGCCAGCTCATTATCGCCTGTCTTATGTCCGTGGCGGATCAGGTGTTGCCAACGGCGCTCGTGGAGTTTCGTAAAAAACATTCGAAGATGCATATTCAAATCCGCGCCGGACTGGCCAGCGCAATTCACGAAGACGTCCGCAGCGGCATTGTGGATTTTGGGATCGGAAACGCCGTCGGGCTGCATGAAAACATCGCGGTTCACGCCATTGTGGATGAACCTTGCTACGTCATTTTGCCAGACGATCACCCACTCAACGCTCGCACAGCCATCAATCTGGCTGATATTGAAACCGAACCCATGATTTCAATGCCCACTAATTCCGGGTTGCGGCGCTCGATAGATATGGCGGCCAGCGCGCAAGGCGTCGTGTTGAACCACAGCATCATCATCAATCAGTTTCGATCCTTGTTTGAATTTGTCGCCAGTGGGCTGGGATTGGCGATCGTGCCGGCCACGGTGCTGCCGCCGCCGGAGCGCTATTCTGTCATCGTAAAGCCCTTGCAACCGGCCTTGCTACGGCGAATCGGCATTCTTCATCTAGCCGAACGGTCGCTTACACCCGCTGCGGAGGCGTTTCTGGAAATATTCGAACCAAAATTCATCACGGCGACGGGCCAGCAGCTGAATGTCGTTGAAAAAGGACGTTAAGTTTCGCGCGTCGCTTTGATGCTTTGGACAGGGCCGTCAATTTCGCTACTATCCCCCCGGCATTTTGGCGGGCGCTGTTTTGGACGCCGCCGCATTCTGGGAACGGGGGTTTTCGATGGCGATTGATTACGACAAGGCCATGACGATGAAGCGCGAAGGCGTTGAGTTCACCTATGGCGACCGGGAAACGATGTTGTACGCGTTGAGCGTCGGCATGGGACGCGATCCGTTGGATGAAACGGAGCTCGCCTATACCTTTGAAAAAGAAACCTTGAAGACGCTGCCCAGCATGGCCTGCGTTTTGTCACGGATGACGGTCGGCCATGACGCCGGACAGGACCGCAGTAAAACGGTGCATGGAGAGCAACGGCTGACTTTGCATCGACCCCTTCCGCCGGAAGGCGACATCATTGCGGATTGCAAGGTTATCGACATCATCGATAAAGGGCCGGGCCGGGGCGCGTTGATCTATACGCAAACCGACGCCCGGTTAAAATCCGACAGCGCGCCGCTATATTCGATCGTCTCCACCTCCTTCGCGCGCGGCGATGGCGGGTTTGGCGGCCCCTCGGGCGCTGGTCTGCCCCTGCACGAAGCGCCCAGCCGCAGCCCCGACGCCAACTGTGATTTGGAAATTCGCAAGGATCAGGCGCTGCTGTACCGTTTGAACGGCGACCGCAACCCGCTGCACGCCGACCCGCAGATGGCGATTCGGGTTGGATTTCCCGTGCCGATCCTGCATGGACTCTGTACCTATGGGACAGCGTGTTACGGAATATTGAAAACCATGCTGGACTACAAACCCGATGACGTGCGCGGCATGGATGTGCGCTTTTCTTCGCCAGTCTTTCCGGGTGAGACGATCCGAACGAATATGTGGAAGGACGGCTCCGTTATTTCGTTTGAATGCCGTGTCGAAGAACGGGATGTGACGGTATTAAAAAATGGCAAAATAACGTTGGCGCAATAATCGTGACGGCGCCTGTTACTTTAACTAAAGGAATCTTTGTGAACGGATATAGCGAAACGTTTCGGGGCGATGTGCTCCCCGGCGAAGTCGATGCGACAGAACATTTTACGGTCGCCTATTATTATGAAAAATTCGAGGCGGCGACCTGGCGGTTCCTGCGCCAATCCGGCGTTGACCCCGCCGCGGCGCGCACGACCGACGCCTTGACGCATTATAAGTCCGAGTTGCGAGATCGGGATATTTACCGGATCGAAACGGCGCTCATCGATGGCGGCGCGGCGCCGACAATCGCCCATAAACTCTATAATGCTGAAACCGATACTCTCTGCACCACAATGCAACAGTCTCTTGCAGGCGTGACCCTGAACGGCGATGTGACGGCGTGGGATGGGGATGCGCGGGAAGAACGGTCCATCCCCGGCGATGACGCCAACTGGGTGTCTTCGGCGCAGGATGTTGCGCGGCCAAACGAGGTGAATTGGGCAGGCAATCTTTCCCTGTCCGGCTATATCCGTCGGTTCTCAACCGCCAACAGTTTCATCATGTCGGCGTTTGGCATGACGCCGCAATATATGACGGAAAACCGGGTCGGGCTTTCCACGTTCGAATTTCAACTGGTGTTTCAGGGTGAGGCGAAGCCCGGTGACATGATCGATGTGGAAAGCTGTATTGCTCAACTCGGTGGTTCGTCCCTGCGTCTGTATCATCGGTTACGCAACGCCGAGACCGGCGCTCTGATCGCCGGGTTGAGCCAGTTTGGCGTGCAATTGGATCTTGATGCGCGACGCCCGTCCCGCATTGCGGATGATTTGCGCGCGCGCGCCGAGGCGTTGCTGGCGGGCAGTTGACCCTTTGGGCGTATTGTCGCGCCGACAATTGTAGGGTTTGACAGTCCGAAGGCGTCATAGGAACATGTCTTAACAATCTACAGATGAATTTTTCAGGGGGTACTATGTCCATATTAGCAATCGGCGGCGCCGGGTTTATCGGTCGGCGCCTTATTCCGATGCTCGTCGCTGAAAAGCAAATTGTGACGTGTATGGACATCGACGTCGCCGGCGCGACCGCCGCCTTCGCCAATCTTGGTGACAGCGTAAAGGTGGTGCGGGGAGATGTAACCTCCTACGACGACGTTATTGGCGCGATGATCGAATCGGGCGCCGATAGGGTGATCAACTTGTCTTATTTTATTGGCGAGTTGGAGCCGCATGTCGCGTTCAAGCTTGATATTCAGGGAATGGATAACTGCTTTGAAGCGGCGCGTCGGACCGGCGTCAAGCATACGGTCTTCGCAAGCTCTGTCGCTGTGACGGGTGAACAGTCCAAATTTGGCGAGCGTCTTGTTGATGTAACCGACGAGCGCCATGGGACCAGCCAATATGCGGTGAACAAGATCATCAACGAATGGCAGGCGCATGATTACCGGCGTCGATATGGCATGACGATCACCTGCATCCGCCCGGCCAATGTCACCGGGCCAGACAAGAAGTTTGGCTCCATCGATCACGTCAATTGCATGTGCCAACCGGCCAAGGGCGAATCCGTATCGTTCTCTCATCGCGACACGATGCGCTGCGTCATTCATGTGGAAGATATGGCGGCGGGCTTCGCGCGGGTGCTGTTGTCCGATAAGCCAAAATTCGAGACCTATAATTCCGGCGGCGCCACCGTTAGCCTTGGGGAACTTGCAGCCCTTGTGAAAGAATTTCTGCCCGACGCGGATATCCGGTTCGACAACGAAAGCGGTGGCCGGGATGTGTCCGGTAATTTCCTGATCGATAACAACCGGTTGGTGGAGGAGTTTGGCGTGCAATACGCGCCATTGCGCCAGCGCGTGAAGGAAGTGATTAACGACATTCGCTCCGAGGCGGGTTTGCCGCTCGTCGAGTAGCGCGATAAAGCGGCGCCTTACGCAATATTTCGGTTTGGGCCGATCAACGGTAAGTCAATCTGGAACACGCTGCCTTCATCGGGCGTGCTTGAAACTGTTATGGCGCCGCCGAGGATGCTGACCACCGCATTATAGGTGACATGCATCCCGAGGCCGGTGCCACCGCAGCCCCTTTTGGTCGTAAAGAACGGATCGAAGATTTTGTCGATGACGCCTTTGGTCATGCCATGACCGTCATCGGAGATCGTCAATCGTATGACGTTCTTGCTTAGCGGCGCCGCGGAAATCCGGATCACGCCATTGTCCCTTTTGTCAAACCCGTGCTTGATCGCATTGTCGATCAAGTTGGTCAGCACCTGCCCGAGGTCGCCGGGGTAGCTTTCCAAAATAATGTCCTTGGGAATTTCACGGTCAACGCGTATCGATTTTTGCTTGATGATCGGCGTTAGCGTCAGAATTATCTCATCAACAATTTCCAGTAACTGAAATCGGCGCCGGTTGGACGTTGTACGGTCGACGGCGACTTGCTTGAAACTGGAAATTAAGTCGGCGGCGCGGATCATGTTTTTTTCCGCCATATCAGAGCCAGACAGTAAATGTTCAATCGTGTTGGTCAGATCGCTTTTGCGTAACCCTGTTTTCATACGTTTTTCCAGTTGAAAAACAGCGTCGCGCATTGTGGAGACCGCCATGCGCCCGATTCCGATCGGCGTGTTCAATTCATGAGCGACGCCTGCGACGAGTCGGCCAAGCGCCGCCATTTTCTCTGAATGCACCAACTCTCCCTGTGCACGGTTGAGGGTCGAGAGTGTCTCTGTCAGCTCGTCATTGGCGATCGCGAGGTCCTGGGTTCTTTGCTCAACGCGAGCTTCCAGTCCTTCGTTCAAATCTCTCAATTCAAGTTGACGTTGCTGTAGCGATTTCGACATTGCCTCCAAATCCGACGTCAACTGATTGAATTCCACGACATTGCCTCGTGGCCATGCGCCGGGGGGCGCGCCGCTCGCAATCATACGGGCGCGCTGGATTACCGGCGCCAGCGCTTCGGTCATGCCGCGCGCCCAGAAGGGGGCGAGGATCAGGCCAATTAACGGTGATGCAATGAAGGCGATAAGGATCAGGCCGACAGTTTCTCGAATCCGGCGATTTTCCAACCCTGCGGGAATCCGGCTGACGAACAACCATCCAAGCGCGCGGGAAAAAGACGCGGCGGATTGGTATTCTCTGGATTTAAAGGTCATCCTTTCAGCGACCGGATTCTGTGCTAGCCCCGCTTTGACGACAGGGTTGTTACGCAAGTTAAAACCGCTCGCGGAAGGCAGGCCGGTATCTGCGACAACTTCGCCGTGACCGTCAATGATCCAGAATTCCAGGCCTTCCGCACCCCGAGCGATATGGCTGATTTTCAATAGGGTCGCGAGCGGCAACTCTGCAATGACGACGCCGCCAAAACGTTCTATCGGGATGGCGACGCCGATGGTTACAATTCCGGTCACGGCCGAGAGGAATTTGTCGCTCCAGACGACGTTCTTTTTCTCGGCGACAGCCCGCACAAGTTTGCTATTGGAGAGATCGATGCCAACCATCTCGCGACTTCGTTTGGCGCTCACGTTGCCAACGCTGATTGCGACGACCGTTCCCACCTTATTGACAAGATAAAGGGCCTCAAAGGCGTCGCCGCGGGCGGCGTCCAGCATAGATCCAACGCGGGCGTCGGGAACGTCATAGGCTGTCTGCGCGACCAGCGCCACGCGCTCTTCGAGTCCTTTCAGGAAGACCTCGATCCGGCTTGCGGTTTCTTCCGCCGCGCGATCGACCAAAGTTTGATTCGCGGTGACAATCTGCGGCAAGCGAACGACAAGGATTCCGGTGCCAACGATCGCCAGCGTCACAAGCGTCGTGCTTGCGAGCAGGAAAATAAGGGACGTTCGGAGACGTCGTTCGCGGCGAAATATCATTCCCCGACAAAGGTTCCATTTTTGACGGTGACGAAGAATTTTTTCCGTGCGCCATCGCCAAATCGATCAAAGGTCAAATCCTGTTGCAATCCTTTTACGGGAACGACCGCGAAAATAGCTTCTTTCAAACTTAAGCCTTTTTCGGCATAGCTCCGTTCAAGCGCCGCAAACAGCACCATTGCGGCGTCATAGGACGCGATGCTGGAGTAGCCGGGGCGGTTTGTGAATTGACCTATATAGGTGTCTCGAAACTGGGTGTAGGCGGGTACAACGCTGTCGCGGTCGTAGGTTTGTAAAATCGTGACCCCTTCAACCGCCTTTCCCCCCAGTTCGATGAGTTGTTCGGACGCCGCCCACTCTGCGGCGATGAGTTTGATATTGCTACCAGCCTTTCTGAATTGCTGCGCAATCTGCGCGGTGTCAACGCCGTTGGATACCAGAAGTATGGCGTCCGGGTTTACCGCCAGAAGGGGCGCCACTACTGCAGCGTATCCATCGGCTCCCTTGGCGTCATAGGGCGCGGTCGCCACCACGGCGCCGCCGAGCGCTTCGAAGGCGGTTTGAAACTCTTTCAACCAGCTTTCGGTGAATAATCTGTTTTGAATGCCAAAGGCGGCCGATACCCGGCGCCCGCCTTTAGCGTAATGATTGGCGGCGTAGGCGCCTGCATTTTGGCGCGTACTGGAGTTCATTCGAAAGAACGGATCGTCTTTTCCAACAAAAAAGAGCGATGATACCGTTGGGGAAATAGTGACAATGCTGGTTTCAACGATAGCGGGCAGCATGCCGCCGGCAATAGAGCTGACATTGGGCCCGATAATAGCCTCGACTCCAAGAGCCGCCAATTCATGCACGCGTTTTCCGGCGACTTCCGGGCTGTTTTCGTCGTCGCGGATGAGGAGTTCGATTTTGCGTCCGTGAATGCCGCCCTGTGCGTTTTTCTCCTCAATCGCCAATTGAAGGGCATTGCGGGACCTTGTCCGATGTCGGCGGATCGGCCCGTCAGGCCGCCAATAAAACCGATGCGAATCGGGGGTTCTTCTTCACATGCGACGAGCGCTAGGGAAGCGGTGGCAAGAAGCATTCCGATGCCAGCGGCTTTAAGGGTTCGGATATTGATTGTTGAGCTCCTCTTCCTGCCCGTTGTTTCAGGGGGCGTACAAGCTTAGTAATATTGGGGTCTAGTAAAGAAGTGGTTAAAATGCAGTGCAAAATTATCGCGCAATTTTACGTTCGGCGAAGGCTGCTTTTAAAACGGCGTCGCCAGATTTATTCAGCCGCTAGTCCAGTGCCGAAAGGGTGTTGATTTTATTCGTTTTAGGCGATGGGAGGCAGGCCTTCTGGCCCATTGCGCATCCCGACGCCCATTTCTCATTTTTGGACGCTTGCGGCGAGTCTGATAGAACGGACGCACTGCAACATAAATTATTGCTCGACAAAATATAGCGAGTGGTTTTTCGAATTCATTTCCGTCGAATATGATAGCCGAATATGATAATTGAGCCTTCGTCACCGTGGCGCCGTTACCGCGCAGCGTGAAACAGAACCTCGCCATTGATTTTGTACTCGTTGATCGCCGCCGCGCCTTCCTCCGACAGTAACCAGTCAATAAAGATCTGGCCCAGCGCGGTTTTTACATGCGGGTGCTTTTTTTCGGACACCAACAAGACGCCATAATCGTTCCGGAGGCGGGAATCGCCTTCGACCAGCGCGACAAGGTTTTGTTTGTTCTCGAAACTCAACCAGGTGCCCCGATCCGTTACGCTATAGGCGCCCATGGCGGCGCTGATGTTTAACGTAGCGCCCATCCCGGATCCGGTTTCCCGGTACCAGGATCCGGAATGCGGCGCGGGGTTGACGCCAGCGGCCGTCCACAGGCTTAACTCGCGTTTATGGGTGCCGCTATCGTCGCCTCGCGATGCGAAAATCGCCTTCGCCGCTGCGATTTTGGCCATGGCGTTGGCGACGTCTTGCATGCCTTTGATCCCCGCCGGATCGCGCGTGGGGCCGATAATCAGGAAATCGTTATACATCAATGGATATCGCCTCTGGGAAAACCCGTCGGCTACGAATTTTTCTTCCGATTGCCGATGATGAACCAGCAGTACATCCGCATCCCCCGCTTGCGCCAGGCGGATCGCCGCCCCGGTGCCGACCGCCACCACGCGCACCTCAATGCCGGTTCTGGCTTTGAATTTTGGCAGGATATGGCCAAACAATCCGGAGTTCTGGGTGGAGGATGTGGAGGCGACGGTGATGAAGGGGGACGCTGCGAAGGCGCTAGCTGGCCCCATACAAAGAACCAGCAGCGCCACGCGCGCGAAGCGAAAAAAAACATGAAATGTGGTGGTCATGACGAATATATTGTCTGGCGGCATAGGGAATCACCATGATAAAATTATGATAATTGTTTCGCCCGCCTGATTTTGATCCTGAACAGTATCGTTTTCTGATTTTGCGTATTGCCCGTTCGGGCGTTCTGCGCATTTTTTCAGGATTGATCCGGCGGCTTTCGGTTTACGTATCCAAATAACCATCAAATAATCACAAAACAGGGAGTGGAAAGTATGAAACTGGGTGTAAGTCTTGCAATCATGGATGAAAGTGCGGCGGACGGAAAAGCGTACGCCGCCGGGTTGGGGTTGGCGGAAAAGGTCGGGTTCGATAGCCTTTGGTTCTTTGATTCACTGGGCCGAGGCCGGTTTCGCCCGGATCCGATCAGCGGCATGTCGGCGGCGGCGGCGCTGACATCGAAAATCGAGCTTGGAACCTGCATTCTTCAGGTTCCCTTGCGTCACCCCATCGAGCTCGCGCACCGGATCATGAGCGCGTATTTCCTGTCCGGCGATCGGATGCTTCTTGGCGTTGGCGCCGGCTCGACGGAAACCGACTTCAAGGCGCTTGATATCGATTTCAAGGGCCGGTTCAAAATG
>JAESSL010000285.1 GCA_016764135.1 Alphaproteobacteria bacterium | reverse complement strand
CGTCGGGATTGAGGTGCGGATTTACGAACAGGCGAAGGCCTTCGCCCGCATTGGCGCGGGGATTCAGCAAAGCCCGAACTCCGTAAAGGTCCTGCATCGCCTCGGGCTGAAGGACCGTCTGGACGCGGCGGCGTTTCGACCGCACTCGGCGTTGAACCGGCAATCCGACACGGGCGAGGTAACCTGGGAGCGGATGCTGGGCGCAGAAGCCGAGGCGCAATTCGGCGCGCCCTACTATCTGATGCATCGCGGCGATTTGCATGAGGCGCTCGCCTCCACCGTTCCGGACGAGATTATCGAGAGAAACCGCAAGCTGATGGGGCTACGGCAAACCAGCGACGGGGTTGAACTTGAATTTGAATCCGGCGGGACGGTGACGGCGGATGTCGTCATCGGCGCCGATGGGGTGCATTCCGTGGTGCGCGAAATGTTGCTGGGCGCCGAAGACCCCCAATTTACGGGGCGCGTTGCGTACCGCACAACGTATCCCGCATCCCTGCTGGGCGGCATGGAGATCGACGATTGCGCCAAATGGTGGGGACCGGATCGCCATATCGTCATGTATTACGTCAATCCGCAGCGCGACGAGCTGTATTTCGTCACGAGCACGCCAGAGCCGGATTTTCGGGTTGAATCCTGGTCGGAGAAGGGCGATCTGGGCATGTTGCGGGACGCCTACAAAGATTTCCATCCGCAGGTCCGCGCGGTTCTCGACGCCTGCCCGGAGGTGCATAAATGGGCGCTGGTCGCGCGCGATCCATTGCCAAAATGGGGCGAAGGCTGCATCACATTGATGGGGGACGCCTGCCATCCGATGACGCCGTATATGGCGCAGGGCGCGGCGACGTCGATCGAGGACGCCGCCATCTTGTCGCGCTGTCTGGACGGCGTTAATCGAGACGGGGTGGAGCAAGCGTTACGCCGGTATGAGCAAACCCGTATGGGGCGCACCGCGCGCATCCAGACAATTTCCCGGCTCAACGACATGAACAAAATTAAAGCCGAGATTGACACCACCTACGGGTATGATGTGTGGGAGACGCCGCTGGCGTGATCGAAAGCACGCGTCAGACCATCTTGTTTCATAACTTGATATGAGGGAGACGTGATATGCCGTTAACGATAACGCCGCTTTCCAAGGTCATGGCGGCGGAAGCAACCGGCGTCGATTTACGCCAACCTCTGGATCAGCAGGCCCTGGGCGCGTTGACGGCGGCCTTGGCGAAACACGCGGTCTTATGCATTCGCGATCAATCTCTCGACCCGGGTGAATATGTAGCGGCGGCGACCTTGTTTGGCCCGCCGGTGCGTCAGGTCAATCGCCATTCCCGGTTTCCTGAATTTCCGGAGATCGGTATTCTGTCGAGCGAGGTAACGGATGTTCTTGGCGCGGGCGAGCGCGTCGTCAGCGGCGCGACCTGGCACACCGATCATTCTTTCACGAAAAAACCGCCCATGGGCACCATCCTCTATGCGCTGGTCATTCCATCAAAAGGCGGCGCGACGAGTTTTTGCGACATGCGCGCCGCCTATGCGTCTCTGGATGCGGATATGAAACAGCGGATTGATGGTTTGCGCGCGGTCCATGCCTATCAAAGCAGGCGGTCGCCGCGATAGATGTTGACCCGAACCGCCGAAGAAAAGACTGAATCGATGGAAGTCTCGCATCCACTGGTGCGCGTTCATCCGCCGACAGGTGACCGGGCGCTGTATCTGAGCAGCACCCGGCTGGATCATATCGAGGGCGTTGATCTGGCGGAAAGCGATGTGCTGGTTGACGAACTCTTCGAGCATTCGATTCAGGATAAATTCGTCTATCATCATGAATGGCGCGTCGGGGATATGCTGATCTGGGATAACCGCTGCACCATGCATCACGCCAATGGCGATTATCCGCGCGACGAAAGCCGGCTTATGCATCGCATCATGATCGAGGGTGAAACGCCGGTATAAGGCCAGCGCCATACGTTTCCCGCCGCTATCGCCGCTCTTGCGCTGGCGCTTGCGCATCTCAGCACGTATGAGAGAACGCGAAACGTAATCGCAGCTCTCGCGGGGAGCGCGACTTCAAGACAAGGATGGCGCCAATGATTCCAGTTATCACGATGCTGCCGGGGAAACAAAAACGCCTCAGAGGCGGTCACCCCTGGGCGTATAGCAACGAAATCGATATGACGGCGGAGACGCGCGCCTTGCCGCCGGGATCGATTGTGCTGGTCAAAGGCAATGACGGCACGACTTTCGGGACGGCGCATTTCAATCCGCATTCGCTGGTCGGCGCGCGAATTTTGTCCCGCCGCGCGGACGTGGCGCCGGATGCGGCGTTTTTCGAGGAACGTCTGAATCGCGCATTGGCGCTTCGGAAACAGTTTTTTTCAACGCCTCATTATCGCCTCATCCATGCCGAAGCGGACGGGTTGCCGGGATTGATCGTGGACCGTTATGGCGACACGGTGGTGTTGCAGTTGAACACGGCGGGCATGGACAGCGCGCGCGCGGAAATTCTGGCGGCGGTTCAAAAAATCCTTAAACCCACCCTGTGCGTTCTGCGGAACGATAGTCCCGCTCGGGAGCGAGAGGGCCTGTCTCTGGGCGTTGAGTTCATCGGCGAGGCTGAGGACGGGGACGAGGTCCTCCGCGAAGTCGAGGAAAATGGCGTTCGCTATGCAGTGGATCTTCGCGAGGGTCAGAAAACCGGGTGGTTCTTTGATCAACGGGATAACCGGCGTTTTGTCGCGAACCTCGCCAAGGGGCGTCGGGTGATTGATTTTTACAGCCATAGTGGCGGGTTTGGCGTGCAGGCGGCGGTCGCCGGGGCGACGTCCGTCACCATGGTGGACCGGTCCGCGCTGGCGCTCGACCTGGCGATGCAATCGGCCAAATTGAATGACGTCGAGGCCCGTTGCGAGGCGATCAAGGGCGATTGCTTCAGCGAGCTTGGTCGACGGGGAAAACTGGACGAAAAATACGACATTGTGATCGCCGACCCACCGGCCTTCGTGAAATCCAAAAAGGATTTGAACGCAGGCGGGCGCGGATATCGCAAATTGGCGCGTCTGGCGTCGGCGATGGTTACGCCGGGGGGCATGTTGTTTATCGCGTCCTGTTCGCACAACATTGCGCCCGATCATTTTCTGCGGTTCGTCGCGGATGGTTTGCGGGACGCGCGTCGAACCGGTCGCGTGCTACGCGCCGCCGGCGCCGATGTGGACCATCCCATTCATCCCAATTTGCCGGAATCCGCTTATTTGAAGACGCTGGTCCTGCAAATCGATTAGAGCGCTGAAAACACGAAACAGGCGTCCAACATTGCCGTGTCCGCGAAGGCGGGACCCCAGAAACGGCTGAGACCGCTATTTGTTATCGATTCGACGGCATTCGCTTACGGCGGGCCTGACGGCGCTGTATGGGCGCCTCAGCAGCCTGTCGGGGCCGCGCAACCGCATCCGTTCCTTCAGGAT
>JAESSL010000284.1 GCA_016764135.1 Alphaproteobacteria bacterium | reverse complement strand
TCCGGCAAATCCATCGCTGCAAAACAGGCGCGCGCCAGATCAGCAAAGCTGCGGGCTTGTCCTGTACCAACGTTAAAGACGCCATTGGCCGTCGGATTATCGAGCAGCCATAACGCAATGTCGACGCAATCGCCGACCCAGACGAAATCCCGGGACTGACCGCCATCCTCATAATCAGGATGATGCGATCGAAATAATCGCGCGCCGCCGGTTTTGCTGATCTGCTCATACAACTGAACCACAAGGCTACGCTGTCCGCCCTTATGATATTCGTTCGGGCCGTAAACGTTGAAAAATTTCAGCCCGGCCCATTGCGGCGGATGCACGCCCGCCGCCGCCAGCGTCACGGCGTTGAGATCAAACGCCAGTTTTGACCAGCCATAGAGGTTTTGCGGCTTCAACCCCGCCAGTGCGGACGCGTCATTATCATCCACAAAGCCGTTTGCGCCGTCGCCATAGGTCGCGGCGGAGGACGCATAAATAAACCGAACGTCATTGGCCGCACACCAGCGCCAGAGCCGCAGCGAATAATCCAGATTGTTGTCGAGGATGAAATCCACATTGGTTTCCACTGTAGAGGACGAAGCCCCCATGTGAAAAATCGCCGTGACCGTATTTTTATGTTCCGCCAACCAGTCAAACAGCGCTTCAGGCGTCACGCGTTCGGCGACATCGTGCTTCCGCAGATTGGCCTCTTTTTCAGGCGACTCAATCCAGTCGCATACAATGACGGGCTGATCGCCGCGCGCGCACAGCTCACCCACAAGGTAGGACCCAATAAAACCAGCGCCGCCGGTGACGACAATCATGAAAACTCCGAAATTATGACGGACCCAGAAATTCGTGTAACCACCCAGACTCCCTATAGTGGACTTCTTATAGGCGAGGCGTGCGCGCCGCCGCAAGACAGGTTGCACAAGACGGGTTGCATCAAACCCTACTTTCCACCATATCCAAAGGATGGGTTCTTAAATCAAGGAACCCATCCTTTGGATATGGGTTATGAAGAGAAGGACGCCATGCAAACCGACAATAAATTATTCGATGATTTGGCGCGGGTCGCCAATGGCGCCATGGGCGCGCTGACCGGCGCCCGCAGCGAGGTCGAATCCCTGGTGAAGGCGCGGCTTGAGCGTCTGTTATCCGATATGGACCTTGTGACACGCGACGAATTCGACGCCGTCAAGGCCGTCGCGGTGAAAGCCCGTGAGGAACAGGAAGCGCTTGTGACGCGGGTCGATGCGCTGGAAACGGCGCTGGCGGCGAAACCAGCGCGCAAGCCACGGGCCAAAGCAAAACCGGGCGCGAAATCTCCGAGCAAGGCTTAATCCAAGCCCCAATCTGACAAAGACTTATTCCACGGGCCCGCCGCCAATTGTCGTGCGGTGCATATGGCGGATATAGGCGGGGTCGTCGATTCGCGACAAATCGGCGATATGCTGTACGCACCGGTTGTCCCAAAAGGTTAAATCGCCCACCCGCCATTTGTGGTGGTAGATGAAATCCGGTTGGGCAGTATGGTCAAAAAGCGCTGTCAGAATTTCCGACGATTCGCGCTCGTCCAATCCTTCGATAGCGACGGCGTGCTGCGGACTGGCGAAAATGGACTGCCGCCCGGTTTCCGGATGCGTCCGGATGATCGGATGGGTCACCGCAGGCGTCTCGTCCTTTTCCACCTTGGTCAGCCCTTTCCTGAAAGACCTGTTTTTATTATTGCGGCCCGCCAGAAACACCGCGCGCTTTCCCGCAACCGCGTCCGCCAGATGTTTCGGCAGGGCCTCACAGGCTTTGTACATATTGGCGAAGCCCGTATCGCCGCCATAATCCGGGGTCTCCAGAGCGTAGAGCATCGTGCCCAAAGCTGGGTGCTCGCGATAGGCGAGGTCTGAATGCCACATCGGCCCGGCATCCGGCAGGCCAATAAAGGCGCCATTCTTTCGTTTCGTCGACAACACCAGAACATCGGGGCAATCCGGTAGAACAGCATCGGTGACAGGATGACGGTCCAGCGGCCCAAACCGGCTGGAAAAGGCGACCTGGTTTTGCGGCGAAAGGCGCTGATCCCGAAAGACCAGGACGAGATGATCCAGATGCGCCTGGCGCACGGCCGCGAAGGTTGCGTCGTCCAGCGGTTGCGCAAGATCGAGGCCGATGATCTCTGCGCCTAACGTATCTGAAAGCGGGCGAATGTCGTAGGGCATGGGGGGATGTCCAAATTCATTGAAGCGCCTCCAAAAGCGCTGCGGGGGTGGGTAATTTATGGCGCCACGCGAAACCTTGCAAAGAGTTGCGCGAAAATACAGCTTTTTTGAACGAATCGCTTGCGTCCGAAGAATCCCGGTGGCAATCTAGGTGTTGTGGTGTACTGGCAGCCTAAACCACAACATATCGTGTTTTCAGGCTGTCTGTTAATTTTGCCCGTTTATGATTCCCGCTGTGATGCTCGCCGTTATTTCGGGGTGCGCGCGGGCCGTAAATATAGCCGCTGGAGACTATGACGATGACCGCTGTAACAGCTGATCTCATCGGTTCATTACACAATCCACTCGACATTATGGAAGAGATTGTTCTGGCCAATGAATGGCCGCACGATCGTTCCGGCGAGGAGGAGCTGCTTGCCGAGATTTCCGGTCGGTGGTGCGATTACCGCATGTTTTTCATCTGGCGCGAAGATCTGAACGCGCTGTATTTCACCTGTTCGCTGGACATGAAAGCAGCCCCGGAAAAGCGCCGGGCGATCAATGATTTATTGTCCCTGCTGAACGAGCGCATGTGGTTTGGCCATTTCGAAATTTGCTCCGAAAGCGGCACGCCGATGTTTCGCCATACCTTACTAACGCGCGGCTCCGTCGCCGTGGAGCAGTTGGAGGATCTGGTCGATATCGCGGTCAGTGAATGTGAACGTTTTTATCCATCCTTCCAATATGTGCTGTGGGCGGGATACGACGCGCAACAAGCCATCGACGCGGCGATGCTCGACCCTGTCGGAGAGGCGTAATTTTATGACGACCAAACGTACAATGACCCGACCACTCCTGTTGGCGGGATGCGGAAAAATGGGCGGCGCCATGCTGGCGGGCTGGCAAAAAAGCGGCATCGCGGCGGCGGGCGTATTTGTCGTCGAACCGATGGGCGCAGATGATTTCGCCAACAGTCCCGACGTCACCATCGTCTCCTCTGCGGACGACCTTCCCGCTGACCTTGATCCCGAAGTCGTCGTCTTTGCGGTCAAGCCGCAACAGATGGACAACGTCGCACCCGGTTATGCGCGCTTCGTCAAACCGGGCACAGTGTTCCTGTCCATCGCGGCGGGCAAGACCATCGGATATTTTGAAAACCATTTGAGCCGCGCCGCCGCAATTGTGCGCGCGATGCCAAACACCCCGGCGGCCATTGGACAGGGCATCACCGTGACCTGCCCCAACGCTAATGTCTCGGCGGATCAGAACGCGTTGTGCGAAGCGCTAATGCAATCCGTCGGCGACGCCATTTCCG
>JAESSL010000283.1 GCA_016764135.1 Alphaproteobacteria bacterium | reverse complement strand
CGCATACATCACGTCCAGAAGCGAGTGGATAATTTCATCGCCGCCGATGCCAAGGATGGACGCGCCGAGAATTCTTTTACTCTCTGCATCGACGATGATTTTCATGAAACCCTGAGTCTCGCTGCGTTCCTTGGCGCGGCCAATGCGCGCCATCATCATTGTGCCGATCAACGCCTTGCGCCCGGAGTTCCGAACCTGGGTTTCCGTCAGGCCAACCCGGCCGAGCGGTGGGTCGATGAACAACCCATAGGTCATGATGCGGTCGGAAACGCGCCTTGGATCCTGATCAAACATGTTGGCGGCCAGAATTTCATAATCATTGTAGGCGGTATGGGTAAAGGCGCCCTGCCCGTTGGCGTCGCCAAGCGCCCATATGCCCGGTACATTGGTCGCCAGCTGGTCATCCACAACAATGAAGCCGCGCGCATCGGTTTCAACACCCGCCGCCGCCAACCCCAGATCATGCGTGTTGGGCGTTCGCCCCACCGCCAGCAACACATGGCTCCCCAGAATAACATCCTCGCCGCTGGCGCAATCCGCCGTGACCGCCACGCCTTCAAGGCGCTTTTCAAAACCGACGCATTCCGCATTCAACCGGATCTCGACGCCTTCGTTTTCCAGAATGCTCTTGATCGCCTCGGACACATCCGGGTCTTCTCGCGGGACCAGACGGTCGCCCCGTTGCACCACGGTGACCTGACTGCCGAACCGGCGATACATCTGGGCGAACTCCAGCCCGATATAGCTGCCGCCGATCACGACCAGATGCGGCGGCAGAAAATCCACCTCCATGATCGTCGTGTTGGTCAGATAGTCGATATCCTCAATCCCCGGCATCGCGGGAACCGACGCTCGCCCACCAACATTGAGCACAATCCGCGCCGCCTCCAGCACGGCGCCGTTGACCCGCACGCTCGTTGCGCTCTCCAATTGGCCATGGCCTTCATAGACGCTCAGCCCGTCCATGTTTTTCATCCAGTTCGTAGCGCCTTGGTTGGATTGTTGAACGATGGCGTCCTTGCGCGCCTTCACTTGCTTCATATCCATGTTGACCGGGCCGTCGACCACCACGCCAAAATCGGCGCCGCGCCGGGCCATATGGGCCGCCCGCGCGCTCGCCACCAACGCCTTTGTGGGAATACAACCGACATTGACGCAGGTGCCGCCGAACAGCTTGCGTTCAACAATCGCCACCTTCAGGCCTTCCTGCGTCATTCGTTGCGCCATGGAAGGCCCCGCCTGCCCCGTGCCGATGATGATCGCATCGAATTTTTCGGTCATGCCCTGATCCTTCGCTGTTCCGTCCCTCCCACAGGATATACGCAATCGCGCTCAATTTCTGGAACTTTGCGGAAGGCGCTTGCTCAGGCGCTACATCGTTCGGCCGTTCGTCGTGATGTGCTGTCGGATTTCGTCGGCGAACTCGACCTCGGAATCATCTTCCGGCGTATAGTCGATGACCTTGCGGGCGTTGGCGATGCTCCAGAAACCGCGCGTGTTGTTGGAGACGCCATAGAACACCTGAAACGGAATGCCGTCTTCGTTGCGAATGTCCTCCGCCTCGATTGATTTAACGTAGAGCTGCTGCATGTCGCGCTCGCTGATATAGCCGCCCAGATCGCGCTTGTAGCTGACCTGATCGATATTGAAACCAGTTGTGAAATCCGCCGCGCGAATGGGGCGTGGCGCACCGACGCGGACCTGCACGTTTTCCACAACCCGGCCCAACCGCCCGGTCGCGAACATAAAGCCCAGATGCTCATAAGTCGCCTTGGCCCAGCCATAAAAATTATCCGAGAGCGGATAGGTCTCCGGGCCAATCGTATCGAGCTGACCGTTATGCAGTTTGGTCTCGTACCAGTCAGCCGCGTGGTTTGACGACGTGATGACGACCCGGCGGACATTCTCCTCCATCGCCAGGCGCAGCACGTTGAACGCCATATCAACGCTTTTTCGCTCGACGAAATAACCCTCGACGGGTTCCGACCCGGGGCGCGAAGGTAACCATTGGCGCGGCGCGCTGGTCTTCACCCCCGGTTCCGTCGCGCGGACATTGTGCACGATGGCGTCGACGCCGCGAAAATGCTCGCGATACTTTTCAACATCCGGGTCGCTGACATCCACATCGATAATATCGTTCGCATGGGCGCTGGACCGGGTGTCGAGCAACCTCAGATCATAGCGATCCCGAAACGCAGGGAGGAGCTGTCGAGTAATTTCGCCGGAAGCGCCAGTGATCAATACGCGTCGTTTCGCCATGAATCGTTCTCCTGATTTGGGGTGGTGATCGGGGATATGATTGCGGGTGGTCGCGGATGCGTAAATTGCGCCGACTTAATAGAATTAGGTGCAGCGCTACAACTATATTGTTAAACTCACGCGATGCGCCCGCCAAGGGGCAAGCCCGCATGAGAGTTCCAGGCCATGGTTTTTCCACCGTTACCTGATTATCACGCCCTTGCGGTGCTCGTCCTGATCGTCGTGGCGCTGTATTTATTTACCCGGGAGACCATCGCGCTGGAAACGTCCAGCCTGGCGGTGCTGGTGTTGCTGGTTACCGGGTTTGAGATCTTTCCCTACGTCAAGGACGGGGAGGCGCTGCACGCGGTCGATTTTTTCCACGGCTTTGGCCATGAGGCGTTGATCGCGGTCTGCGCGCTGATGATAGCCGGACAGGGATTGGTGCGCACCGGCGCGCTGGAACCCGTTGGCCGGTCGCTGGCGAATATCTGGGCGGTCAGTCCTCATTTCTCGCTGCTGCTCATCCTCGTGGTGGGCGGCGCGTTGAGCGCTTTCGTCAATAACGTGCCGATTGGCGTGCTTCTCCTTCCGATCCTGACCAGTATTTCCGCCCGCGCCGACAAGCCCGCATCCGACATTCTCATGCCCATGGGGTTCGCGACGCTTGTGGGCGGCATGACGACCACCATCGGCACCTCAACGAACCTTCTGGTGATCTCCATCGCAGCGGATCTGGGGCTGCCGCGCATGAACATGTACGATTTTATTGTTCCCGCGTCGATCACCGCCGGCATTGCGATCCT
>JAESSL010000282.1 GCA_016764135.1 Alphaproteobacteria bacterium | reverse complement strand
TTCGGGCCTTTTGCGCCGCCAGCGCGACCTCAACCTGTTTCTGCGAGGTCACGTCATGTCCAATGGAGAGTGCGCCGGAGATATTTCCGTCATCGTCGAACAGGGGATGGCGCTGTACTGAAAGAACCGACCTTTCTGTCTCGCGGATTTAATCTCGCGATGAACGACAGGTTGGCGGGAGTCGATGGCCTCCTGGGTCAAAGCTTCCACGGTTTCGCCTGAAACCGCGCCATAAATATCCGTCGGAGATTTCCCCACGACATCTTCTGGCGCCATATTCATTTCGGTCGCCAACAGGTCATTCAAAAACCTGAACCGGCCCTCGGTGTCTCGAAGGGACAGGAACTCGGGTGTTGCGTTGACGATGTCCTGCAGGAGAGCCGTCTTGGTTGCGGTCTCTTGCGCCGCGCGCTTTCGCTCGGTCAAGTCAATGTAAATGCGCTGGAACGCTTTTTCTCCGCCCCACAGAACAGGCCGTACGAACACCTGAACCGGAAGGATGGTTCCGTCTTTTTTCAAGGCGTCGTAGTCATATTCCGTGAGTGCTTTTTTGTTGTTGTAGCGGGCCTCGCGCATTGTCCGAAGCCTGTCCAGGTCGTAGCCGGCGGTAAGGCCGCCATACGGGATCGCGTAAATTTCGTCTTTACTGGAGAAGCCAAACAAATTTACAAACGCGTCATTAACGTAAATTCGCTTGTCTTCGCGCGTAATGATCTGAGTGGCGAGCAGCGACTCTTCGACGAGATCGACAAACTGGGCTCGTCGTGTGACGCCGCGCGCCTCCAAGACATTCAACCGCTCGATCAGCTGCGCTTTTGTTTCACGGTTGTAATCAATACGCATCGTGTCCGACACTAAACTCGCTCCCCTTTGCCTCCCGGTTTATGACCGTCGTCACGAAAAACGCGCTTGCACAGGTACGTTTTCTTAACTTGGATCGAAAAGGTTTCCAAATCCTTTAATTTCGAGAAATTTACAATGCCCTTTTCGAGTGTAGTAAATTGAAAACACTCGTAAATATCCAAATTAGGGGCAGCCTCAACACGGGGTTTGGTCGCGATTTCGGAGCCTATCGCTATAGACATACAGCGCCGAAGACGGCATGTTCCGGCGCGCCTCGTCGCCTGACGAATTCGCAATAATTCGAACCCCCGATTCGCGAGTGATCTTACAAGTGAGCCAACCCTCAAAAACCAAGTTGCTGGAACTTCGCACGGATACCGTGCGCCCTGAATGGATCGACTATAATGGGCATATGAACGTGGCGTATTACGTTCTGGCCTTCGACTATGCGACGGATGCGTTTCTGGATTACATTGGTTTGACCCGTGAATTTAAGGAATCGGTCAATTCGACGACCTTCGCCCTGGACATGAATGTCAGTTATAAACGCGAGGTGCTGGAGGGCGATCCGTTGCGCTTCACCACGCAGCTGGTTGACGCTGACGAGAAGCGGCTGCATTTCTTTCATCAAATGTTTCACGCTACAGAGGGCTATCTTGCGGCGACGAACGAGGTTTTGAGCGTTCATGTTGATCTGGATTCGCGACGCATCGCGCCGATGCCGGACGCGTTGCGCCAACGGGTGGACGCATTGTGGCGCCTGCATCGCGACCTGCCTCGACCAGAGCCGGTGGGCCGGACGATGGGCATTCGGAGGAAGGCGTCCTAAAACTATACTTCCGGGCTGCGGAATTGCTTGTATAATAGTTTAAGGTTAAGTGAATGTCCTGATAGGAGAGGCGCCGCGATCTACGGTGCCAGCAGGATGTTGTGTTTTTGGACAGGTTGGGGTCGGGGGAGGATTCCTTGGAGTACACGGACGGGTTTGATACAGCTGCAGGGTATGCCAAAGACGCCCTGGATTTGATGGCGGAAAGCAGTGTGTCGCATACGCCGCGCAATTTTGCGCTCTGGTATGCGCATGTCAGCGGTCGGGAACCGAAACCGAGCGAAGCGCTGGAGGCGCTGGTCAAGGACAACGCCCTGACCGATGACGACGCCGCCGCCGTTTACGAGACCTTTTTCGGCAAGGAAGAAGCCGCGGCGGAGGTTCAACGGACCAGCGAACAAATTGAAACGGCGGTCAGCGAAGTTCTGACTTTCCTGATTGAGGCGAACGCTGGCGCGGAAACCTACGGGCAATCCCTGGAAAGCAATCTGGGCCAAATGGCGACGGCCGACAGTATGGATAGCCTTCGAAACGCTATCGAGACGCTGGTGTTCGACACCAAGAAAATGGCGACGCAAAACGAGTTGCTGCATAATCGGCTGGAAAATTCGACGCAGGAAATTCAGACACTGCAGGAACATCTCGAAGATGTTCGCCACGAATCGCTGACCGATGCGTTGACCAATATTCCCAACCGCAAGGCGTTCGACATGAACTTGCGGCAGGAAGCCATGAACGCCATGGAGAGTGGCGAGGATCTTTGCTTGCTCATTTGCGACATCGATCATTTCAAAAAATTCAATGACAGTTACGGCCACCAGATCGGTGATCAGGTGCTGAAGCTGGCGGGCATGATTCTGACCCAGAACGTAAAGGGTCAAGATACGGCGGCGCGGTATGGCGGAGAGGAATTCGGGATCATCTTGCCGAACACGCCGTTGGACGCCGCCTGCAACGTGGCGAATAAGGTGCGCGAAGCCGTTGCGTCCAAGCGAATTCGGAAGAAATCCACCGGCGAAGATTATGGCGCCATCACCATGTCGATTGGCGTGGCGTTGTTCCGTGGCGGCGAATCGCTCAGCGAGCTGATCCAGCGGGCGGATAAAGGGCTGTATCAGGCGAAGGACAATGGTCGAAACTGCGTGGTTTCGGAAACAGAATTGCCGGAGGCTTCGGATTCGGCCTGAACAAGGCCGACTCTATTGGTGGCCGTGTTCTGGAATCAGTCTGGCGGGATCGCAGCCGGTCGGGACTGTAGCGAGTAATGTGACAAAGTGGCGTGACAGGCGAATCCAACCATAAACATGCCAGCGCCCTCAAGCGCTCAAGCGATCATGTGTTGCGGCAATTTGGCCGCCTGACCCGGCACGAACAAATCATTCTGATGATACTGGCCTCCTTGCTGGGGGTCGTAGGCGGCGGCTCGGCGATTGCGTTTCGCGAGGCCATCGACCTTTTTCAATGGGGATTTCTGGGGATTGCGTCCGGCGGCGATATATCGTCGATTCCGTGGGAGCGCGTCATGCTGGCGACGGTCGGCGGCGGTCTTCTGGTCGGGCTCTGCGTTCGCTACCTTGTCCCCGGCCGACAAATTCACAGCGTTTCCGAGGTGATCGAGGCGGCGACCTTTAGCGGGGGCAATATTCGGTTCCGCGCGGGTCTGGCCTCCGCCGTGGTGAGCGCCATGTCGCTTGGCGCCGGCGCCTCTGCGGGTCGGGAAGGCCCTGTCGTTCATCTGGGCGCGACGATCAGCGCCCTTGTGGCGCGCAAGTTGAAACTGGGTCGATCCCTGGGTCGCACCCTGATTGGCTGCGGCGTTGCGGCGGCGGTGGCGGCGTCGTTCAACGCGCCAATCGCCGGGGTGTTCTTTGCGCTGGAGGTGGTGGTTGGCCATTACACCTTGCGCGCATTTTCACCCATTGTCGTGGCGTCGGTGACAGGCACTATTGTCAGTCGGGCCTATTTTGGTGATTTCCCCGCTTTCGCCAAACTTGAATATCACGTTGTCTCGTTTTTGGAATTCCCGGCGTTTGCGTTGCTGGGGCTGGCGAGCGCGATAACGGCCATTATCTTTTTGCGATCCATCGCCATCGCGCAATATACGATCCGCCGCAGTGTCGTCCCGGACTGGCTACGGCCCGCCTGCGCCGGGCTCGCGATTGGATTGATTGCGCTGTTTTTCCCCCAGGTGCTGGGCGTTGGATATGAGGCGACAGATCAGGCGCTCAATCAACAACTGGGCTTCGCCATGCTGGCGGCGTTGCTGGTGGCGAAGATCGCAGCGACCGCGATCAGTCTCGGCCTGGGCTTCGGCGGCGGCGTGTTTTCACCCTCGCTGTTCATTGGCGCCATGCTGGGCGGCGCGTATGGGATTATCGCGACCTGGGCGTTTCCGGAGCTATCGTCCGGGCATGGCGCCTACACCATCGTCGGCATGGGCGCGGTCGCCGGCGCGGTGCTCGGCGCGCCGATCTCAACCATTCTGATGGTGTTTGAGTTGACCGGCGATTATTCGATCACCATTGCGGTCATGATCGCCACGGCGATCGCCACCAGCGTCACCAAACATGTATACGGTCATTCGTTTTTCACATGGCAATTGGCCAAGCGCGGCCTTGACCCGTCGCATGGAGGAGAACATCAACTCCTGCGCTCGATTCGGGTCCGCGATGTCATGAAACAGGATTTTCAGTCGGTGCTGCGGGACGCGTCGATGGCCGATGTCCGCGCTGCACTGCTCTGATCCAGCCATGGGGAATTGTTCGTCGTCGATTCCAGCGGCACCCTGAATGGCACCATCACCTTGTCTGATTTGTCTGAATTTGCGTTTGATACGTCCCATGACGCAACGTTGCATGCGGAAGATGTCGCGCGGCTGAACCCGCCGGTGCTGGAGCCGCATGTGATTTTGGAAAAGGCGATCGCGCGCATGAATGCGGTGCATGAGGAGCATATCGCCGTGGTTCGCAACGATACGACAATGGAGGTTGTCGGCTTCGTTCATCAGCTTGACGTGATGGATGCTTACAACAATGTAATCAGACAGGCGCATGCGACTGAGCGCGGTGAGGACTAGGCGCGCTATAGGCTGACTGTATTTCCCGTTCTTCTCTGTATAAATCTCTCTTTTTATAGACCTCTCTTTTATAGATTTCTCTTTTTCAGGGGCGGCTGTATGGCGCCGCCCGCTGTGGTATAAAAACCCATGACCGATTCGTATTCTGATGATCCCCTGAATTTTGAACCACCGCCTGATACGGCGAGTGGAGTCACGCGGCCCGATGGGCGCCCGGATACGCGTCCCGCAGCGCCGCCGGTCTGGCTGGATGCGTTGAATGAAGGCCAGCGCACTGCGGTTGAATCGATGGATGGGCCAGTGCTGGTGCTGGCGGGTGCGGGCACGGGCAAGACTCGCGTTCTAATAACCCGACTGGCGCAAATTCTGCACACCGGGCGCTGCCGACCGTATCAAATTCTGGCCGTGACGTTCACCAACAAGGCGGCGCATGAGATGCGCTATCGCGTCGGCGAGTTGGTCGGGCCGTCCGCGGAGAGCATGTGGATGGGCACGTTTCACGCGTTGGGCGTGCGTATTCTTCGCCGTCATTCGGAAATTGTCGGGTTGAAATCGAACTTTACGATCCTCGACGCCGATGATCAGGTGCGATTGTTGAAACAATTGCTGAGCGTCGAGGATATCGATGAGAAGCGCTGGCCCGCCCGCGCCCTGTCCGCCCTGATCCAGCGCTGGAAAGACCGGGGATTGACCCCGGACAAGGTGTCCCCAGCCGAAGGCGGTGAGTTCGCCAATGGCCGCGCAGTCGAAATTTACGCGTTGTACCAATCCCGTCTGAAGACCCTGAACGCCTGCGATTTTGGCGATTTGTTGCTGCATTGTCTGACGGTCTTCTCCAAACAGCCTGATGTTCTGAAGAATTATCAGGGGCTGTTTCACTACATTCTGGTCGATGAATATCAGGATACCAATGTCGGCCAATATCTGTGGCTGCGGTTGTTGGCGCAGGGGCATAAAAATATTTGCTGCGTCGGCGATGACGATCAATCGATCTATGGCTGGCGTGGCGCCGAAGTCGGCAACATTCTGAAATTTGAAAAGGATTTCCCCGGCGCCAAAGTCGTGCGGCTGGAGCGGAACTACCGCTCGACCCCGCATATTCTGGGCGCGGCGGCGGGGTTGATCGCATAATGAAGGGCGGTTGGGCAAGACCCTGTGGACTGATGTAAACGAAGGCGAAAAAGTCGTCGTGCGCGG
>JAESSL010000281.1 GCA_016764135.1 Alphaproteobacteria bacterium | reverse complement strand
TGGACACCGTCGATTGGGTTGATTTCGCGACGTCGTGGCGGAAAAAATATCAACCCGCGATGCAGAAAATTCGCGACGGCCACCGTCCATTCACCATTCTGGATGTTTTGCATCGGGAAAACCTGATCGAAAATCTTTCGGATTTTGGCGTATCGGGGTTGTCGGACGACGAAATAGACGATTTGAACCATGCGTGGCATCGGCTCAGCCCGTGGCCGGATTCAGTTGAAGGGCTAACGATGTTAAAGTCGAAATACATCATTGCGCCCCAATCAAATGGTAATATCGCGCTGATGGTCAATATGGCGAAATTCAGTGGTTTGCCCTGGGACGCTATCCTTGGGGCGGAAGTTGTTCGACATTATAAGCCGCAACCACAGGCCTATTTGAACGCCTGCGCCGCATTGGGGCTTCGTCCGGAACAGGTTGTCATGACCGCCGCGCATAATGGCGACCTGCAGGCGGCGGCGCTTCAAGGAATGCGGACGGCCTTTGTCGCGCGACCAAAGGAGCATGGGGACGGGCAAACGACAGATCTGAAAGCGGAGGCGGATTATACGTTTGTCGCTGAAAGCTTTGTTGATCTGGCGCGTCAGGTTGGGTGTGATTGATTCTCCATTGGCTCGGCGGACGGCAAAAAAGAAAGGCGGCCCAAGAACCACAGGTTCAGACCGCCTTTCCGTGATTGGGCCGCAGGAATGACCCTTGCCGCTCCCGTTGTCGCCCGTGTGAAGGCCTGTTGACGGCTATCGCCGGGCGCCTTGAGAGAAGCGTATTGAAATCCCTTTATTGGAGGTGTTCCAATCGGGATTCAGTAACGTTATTACCGCTGGGTTGAGAGGTACGACCTCCGCCCTTCGATTCCGTCACTACCAATCCTGCTGGCTCGCATATCACTGGACATTGGATCACCTCCTTTCAGTTATTACTGGAGCCTCGAGTATGCCTCGAAAAAGGAGAGGTGGATAGCGTTGAATTACACGGAAGTTTTCCAGATCTGACTGCGCAAAGGGCGGTTAATTATTCCCCCAGCGACGATGCGATTATTTTTTTATCGTGCAATACGCCTATTTCACCGTCGGACAGGCCAAGAACGCCCGCCAAAACCGCGTCGGTGTCTTCCCCCAGCTGCGGCGCGGGCGAAACGTCGCCGCGATCAACATTACTGAAGTCGAGCATTTCGCCAGAGGCGAGGTACGACCCAACGCCGGGTTGATCAATGGTTTGAAACATGGGGTTGTCGGTCGTTACGCGAGGATCCTCGTGGACGGCTTGCGCAAAGGTCTGATAGGGACCCCAACAAGCGCCGACAGCATCCAGCGCCTTTTGAATTTCCAGCAATGTGCGCGCCAGGAACCACGGTTTTAGAATCGCGGCGATCGCTTCGCGGGCCTCGAACCGAGATTCTTCCTGAACCAGATCCAGTGATAGAGCTTGTTCGAGTAACTTTATGCGGTCTTCAATGCCTGTTGCGCTGATGAGGGCCGCCCAGTGTCGAGGCGTGAAGGCGGTAATCATAACCCGGCGATTATCCCCGGTTTCAAAATCGAGGCCAAAGGTGCCATAGACCTGATTACCCATACCCGGGCGGTCGTCGCCGTTGATCTGAACTTCTGCGATATATCCAAGATGGCTCAACGTCGAAAAAGCGGTATCCGACAGCGCGAGGCGAATCAATTGCCCGTCGCCAGTGGCGATGCGGCGCCGTTCGGCGGCGAGAACGCCATTGGCCGCAGTCATGCCGGCGATCAGGTCCCAAACGGGCATGACGTGATTGACGGGGCCGTCATAATCTTTCGGGCCGGTGACGGCGGGAAAGCCCGCAGCGGCGTTGACGGTGTAATCGAGTGCAACGGAGCCATCGCGATTGCCGGTAATCGCGAGCATGATCAAATCCGCCCGTTGCGCTTTCAAACCTTCGTAATCCAGCCATCCGCGTGCGGGCAGGTTGGTGATAACGACGCCGCCGTTGGGCGCTTGGCCCTCGGCGCTGGTGGAGCTTGTCATCAATCCATGCGCCAGCTCGCGGCCTTCGTCGGTCCGGACGTTCAACATGATCGAGCGTTTGCCTTTGTTCAAACCCGCCCAGTAGAGACTGACGCCCTCTTTCGTAACGGGCCAGCGCCCTGAATCAAGGCCGCCGCCGACGGGGTCGATGCGGATAACATCCGCGCCCATCTGAGCGAGCGTGAGACCCGCATAGGGGGCGGCGATAAAGGCGGACACTTCCACCACGCGAAGGCCATTGAGGATATCGCTCATTACATTTTCCTTATTTGAACAGGGATACGGGTGGGATCGAGGCGAATGGTCGCCGACGTGAACTCTATTTCCGTTTTGGAAGTTTGACGCTCATCTCACGAACTTCCTCGACGGCGTTGTCAAAGAATTCATCAAGCTCTCGTCGCATTGCGGATGACAATGAGACGAGTTTGGAGCGCGCGTCCTTAGGGTTTTCCATCTCTTCCAGAAACCCCTTTTTCAAGGCGATATCGATGTATTTACCCGCTGTATGCGCGCTTTTTATCCCTGTCATGAACCGTAAGGCGTCGGTTTTGCGAACCGGCGCGTCCTGGCGCCATATATTCGTCAGGAGATCCCAGTAGGCGGCGGAGTAAAAATCCGTGTCGCCCTGAAAGACATCGATCCATCTGGCGCCGATCGCGTCTGTCATATTCAGGTATAATTTGCGCTGTTTCGCCGAATATTTCAGCGCCATGCTCATCGTCTCCCGGTTACCGTTTCGTCAACATAGCTGAATACGCAGAGATTGCATCCCTGTCGCTACTCTTTTCAGAATAGGCGTAAAAGTTGGAATAGACAAAACTGAATGCAAATTGACATATAAAGTAAGTGCAGTTATACATTTAAATGTTTTTATAAAATGAATCCCCTAGGGAGTTTCTCATGATTGTGAAGAACAGACGGCTGCTAGCTGGAAAGAAAACCGCCGCAATTCTACTCGCGTCAATGTTGGCCTTATCGGCGTGCCAGACCCCCGGAGGCCAGAAACAGGCGGGTGGAACGTTGTTGGGCGCCGGGATGGGGGCCCTGGTGGGATTCCAGATTGGCTCTGGCCGCGGAAC
>JAESSL010000280.1 GCA_016764135.1 Alphaproteobacteria bacterium | reverse complement strand
GGCGATAAAGGCGAGCGCGGCGGGACGGTCACTGTCAAAATATCGCGCCTGCGTCCGGGGCGGGGTCACCACAACCGTATAGGGGCGGTCGCCAGAGGGACGGTCAATCGCGACGGCGCCGCCGGAACTCCGTTTTTTCTTTGGGCCGGTCCAGCTTTCGGGACGTTCAAAAACATCCTTGAAATTGACGGGCTCGCCATTGTGATTTCCGTACAAACCATCGCGGCCAATTTTGATGCCGTCGTCCTGATCGATAATTTCCTGCGCGACGGCGTTCAAATGCAAGGGCCGCCCGAAGGCGTCGATCACCGCGATGCCCAGCGGCAGGCGATTCACCGCGTCCCACAGGGCCTCATTGTCCATGCGCAATTTCGCCGATGCGCTGTTCTCGCTCGACATAATCAACCGGATCGCGGCGCGAATGCGGCTGGGCATATCGCTGAACAGCGCGGATTCGCCATCAGCGGGCAGTTGTTCGCTGTAGACTCGTTTGGCGGTGGCGTCTTCGACAATCCATGCGTATCGCTGAATGCCGCTATCCTGCAAAGGAAGCGCCGTTATCATTTCCGTCGCTTCGAAAAATCCGCCCTGTTTGCGGCGATATCCGATCGCCTGGCAGCTTTCTTCGCCGGCGTCGATACGCGCCCATTTTTGCCCGTATTCTTTCTTGGTCTCGTTCACCAGCATCCGCGGGCTCATGCGCTTCAGCTCGTCGAGAGAATATCCCGTCGCATCCTGAAATTTCGGGTTGGCGTATTCAATTTGGCCTTCGGCGTTGGCGATCATGACGAGGATGAGGCTCTGTTCCATAGCGTCGAACAAAGCCTCGAACCCTAAATTCGCGCGGGGATGCCGGGTGACTTCTTCGGCGGTGCCCTGCATTCCGCGAAAGGCGCCGGTTTCCTGATCGTAGACCGGCAGGGCGCTGACCAGGAAAAGTCGTTTGCTTCCATCGCGGTGGTCGACCTCGAAAAAGACGTCGCGGAATGTCGACTGATGCTCCCCGCCCGCCTTGAAGTTATCCAGCGAGACAAAGCTGCCGATGTCTTTGAGTGGACGGCCTATCAGTTCCTGTGGATGCATGCCCAGATATTCGAAGACTCGGAATGAGACGAATGTCAGGCGAAAATCCGCGTCCGTTTCCCATAACCAGGCGGAAACGAGCCGGGAAAGATTATACAGGCGATGTTCGGCTGCGGCGGTGCGGGCGACGTGCCGTTTGGCGGCGTCGTCGGAACTGGACAGTGTTTCACTCATCCCGATCTAGTTCTTCGTCCATTTGGTGTTCTGTGCGGATCCTTGCCAGCGGCGCGCGATGTCCATCGCTTGCGACCGGGTGGTCTTGTCATACATTGCGAGGGACCGACCGACCTCCGCTTGAAGCTCCGCCTCCGATGGTGGGGCGAGGCGGGTCAGTGCAAAAATCGAGCTGAAGATGGCCTTTCCGATACCCGACGCCTTACAGACGATTGCGAGCCGGTCACCGGAGGGCTCAAACAAAAGTCGCTTGGCGAAATCGCCCTCGAGGTTGCTGAATTTAGAGAACATGGCGAGAAATAGCGCGATTTCGCCATCCTGAAGGGTTTGAAGCAACAATGTTGGCGAAATTTGGTCATTCTCGCTCAACGTATCGATCAGTTGCACTGATTTGGGAATGTCGGCTGCGGCGTAGGCGGTCGCCTGAACTTCGCGGGAAACGGCGCGCTGCAACAATGTATCGACCACCGCCTCGTCCAGATCCCAGTCATCGAGAATCGTTTGGCGTAAGGCGCCGGACACCCAGCCAAACAAGCGGGTGACGAGCTCGGGGTTCAGTTCCCGACGGCGTAGAATGGGTTCCTGAAAGGAATCAAACCGCTTCGACTCCTCCACCAGATACTCCATGGTCTGGCGGGAAATCACCGCGTCCTGATTGCGTAGCAGCGAACCGATGACATTCTCGTTGCCAGTCTCGACCAGTCCAGCCGACACGTCCGCGCTCAGATTCCGCCGGACAGACACCGCCAACTGGTGCTCCATCGTCCGGTTGCGCACAATGTCCAGCAGGTCCTCATCCTGGAGCACGCCGCTTTTGCTCAAAATAGGTTGAGCGATCTCAATCGAATCATTGGCCAGAAGGCGGACTAGATCGCGTGGGGCGTCCGGCAGTTCGGCAAGGCAGGCGCTCATGGTTTTGCGGACCGACATCTCGGCGTCGCGCACCACCTGATTCAGAATTTCGTAGACGAGCCCTCGCTCGCGATCGCTCATCGCATCATGATCGGCCAGCGGAAAATCAGTAATCGTCTCAACAAGCTCAGCACGTGCGGCGGGTGATTCGTTTCGCGCCAGGGCGTACAGGGCGGTGCTATTAATTTCGGCCGGCATCGTCGCTTCCATTGATGATTCCACGTACGTTAGATTTTTATCCGAACGTGATAAATAAATATTTCCGAATGTTTATAACATGAAACTTGCTAGAGACTGCTAATACTGTAAACGGATCATGGTTTTGTAAAGAACTGCGTCATCGACAGGCTCCGGCGTTCTTGGGTTGCGATACGCCCCTTCGCCAAGACCCCTATGGTTCCAGTCCGCGCCTCGTGCGCCGGAAAATACGAAATTTTATCTCGGAGATTGACTGAAATGGCGCGCCGCATTGTTACCCCGGATCAATTGTACAGACGGGTCGAGGGCACTTTGACCCGCTCGATCTGGCGCGTTTCGCGTCTTTTTGACGATCAACGCGGCGTTTCACATGCAGTCGTTGTTGATGTTGCAGATCGAACGAACAGCAAGACGCTTGCAGGTTCGATCCTGCTGGATCGTCGTCGGTTTGAGCCGGTTGAGCCCAGTGCGCTTGAAAATACGCCGAGCGCCGCGAAGCTTCCGACGGTCAGTCCCGAAGAAGAGTAACGCATACGAAGTACTGCGCCAGAGGACCGAATTTGCGCCTTTACGACTCAATTATTTCCGGCAATGGCTACAAAATCCGATTGTTGCTGTCGATGCTCGGGCGCTCTTTTGAGCGGATCGAAGTTGATATTCTTCAGGGCGAATCGCGCACACCAGAATTCCTCACTATAAATCCCAATGGGCGAATTCCCGTTCTCGTGCTGGATGATGGCCGGGTGCTGGCGGAATCGAACGCCATCCTGTTTTATCTGGCGAAAGAATCGCCGTTTCTGCCGCATGACGCCTTTGCGCGTGCGATAACGCTGCAATGGATGTTTTTCGAGCAATACAGCCATGAACCCTATATCGCAGTGGCGCGGTTCTGGCGGGCGCATCTGGACGTGACGCCGGAACGCGAGGCC
>JAESSL010000279.1 GCA_016764135.1 Alphaproteobacteria bacterium | reverse complement strand
GCGCCTGATCGAGGCGCCCGAGCATAGCGGCGCGCTGGTCTTGCGTCCGGTCATGGGGCGAATTCAGAATGGCCAGCGCCGAAACCCGGTCCGGATGGGCGATGGCGATGGCGCGTCCGATCATGCCGCCCAGTGAAAATCCAACCAGCGCACATTGATCCAGTTTTAAATGATCCAGCAGCCGGATCGCCTGATCCGCAAAATCCGTAAGCGAACAGACGCCGGGTCGAATGGCGCTCTCGCCATGCCCCAACAAATCGTATCGGATGGTCTGGAACCGGGCGGCTAACGGGGGCAGTTGCCACGCCCACATATGGCGGTTCAAACCCATTCCATGGATCAGTAGAACGGGCGCGCCGTCCCCCTCGATAGAGGCGTTGGATCCGGTTGGGACGTCAACGTTCATTTGGCGGCGCCGGGTTTCGTCAGGACTTTTTCATACGGGCGCTGGCGCCCTGCGCGGCGTCGAGAGAGTCAGCCAGATTGAGGCGTGTTGAATCGAGGAAGACCTGTTTGGTGACGCGGACAATCCGGCTCTCGAATTTGGTCAGACCTTCGGCCAGCACCATGGCCTCGTCGAGGACGGAATCATCGGGGACGACCCGGTTGATCATCCCCAGCGACAGCGCTTTTTCGGCGGTGATGTTCTCGCCCAGCGTCAGCATTTCAAATGCGACTTTCGGTCCGATGCGGTGCACGATGCCCGGCGTCACCATCGTGGCGGCGAGCCCGACCTTGACCTCTGGATATCCAAACACGGCGTTCTCACCCGCCACAATCATGTCGCAGGTAACGGCTAGATTGCAGCCGCCGCCAAGAACATAACCGCGTACGGCGGCGATCATGGGTTTGTCCGTGCGCGCGCCGAGGTCGTAACTTTTACGACCAATTTCTTCGCGGGCGCGGGCGGCTTCAGGCGTTTCATCCCCGCGTGACGCGGCTTCCTTGATATCGGCGCCCGCGGAAAAGGCGCGTTGCGTCCCGGCCAGAATAATGACGGCGACCGAATCGTCTTCATGCGCAGCGTCGACGGCGTCGACAATTTGCGTCGCCAGCGCCGTGCTCAGGGCGTTCATCTGACGGGGCCGATTCAGCGTGAGAATACGGACGGCGCCACGGTCTTCGCACAGAAGGATTGGTTCGTCAGTCATGGTTTGAGGGCTTTCATTTGTGTGGACATATTCAAAACGCTAGCATGAACGAATAGGGGTAAAAAGGGGCTGGTTGAGAATTGAATCGGTTCCTGTCGCCTCAAACGCCCCTCGGACGATGGGGGCCAACACAGGATGGTTACAGTCATGATACACCCTGAAATGCAGGCGATGGTGGACGCGCGAGGCCCTGTCCCGGAGACGCAGACACTGGAGGCGGCGCGGGACGCCTGGAACGAATACAGCGCTGCGCTCTCGGAGCCTTACCCCGACGATATGGATATTTCTGACCGTGAGATTCACGTCGGCGAGCTGCGCGTACCCGTGCGGATATACCGGCCCGCAGGTACGGATGGTCCCCGACCGTGCATTATTTATATTCATGGCGGCGGCTTCATGAAGGGGGATCTGAACAGTTCCGACACCACGGCCTGGGGGTTCGCGGCGGAAACCGGCGCTGTCGTTGTCAGCGTCGATTATCGTCTGGCGCCGGAACATCCCTATCCGGCGGCGTTTGATGATTGTTACGCCGTGCTGGAATGGGTTGCGTCCCATGGTGGATCCATCGGGGTGGATGGTGGGCGCATCGCCGTGGCGGGAGACAGCGCAGGCGGGAGTTTGACCGCCGCACTGGCGTTGGCGTCGCGAGACCGCAACGGCCCGCGCATCGCCGGCCAGGCTATTTTGTATCCCTGCACCGGTATGGAGCCGACATCGCGATCCTATATAGATAACGCGGATGGACCGGGGCTGAGTACGTCCAGCATGGCGCGGTACTATGAAATGTATCTGCCGGAGAATGTTGACCCTGCGGACGCCTATGCGCGACCCGATCGCGCCGCGGATTTTACAAACTTACCGCCCGCCTATGTGCATGTTGCGGAGCTTGACCCCATTCGCGATGACGGTCGGGTTTATGCGTCGAAGCTGGCGTTGGCGGGTCAACGGGTCGCCTTTCGCGAGGCCAAGGGGATGATCCATGGGTTCATGCGCGCGCGCCTGCGCGGCCCGGCGGCCAAGGCGGAGTTTGAGTCGATTTGCGTCTTTCTGCGGGATGTTCTGGGCCAGGTTTAAGTATTAGGCCGAGATTAAGTGCAATTGAGTTGGGAGTTTATAGAAGTTCGATGAGTTACAAGCATATTGAGGTGACGCCTATTTCCGGCATGATTGGTGCGGAAATTCACGGGGTGGATATTACGCAGGCGGCGATTGCCCCGGATGTAATTGATGAAATCCGTCACGCATTTCTCGAAAACCTTGTGGTGTTCTTTCGGGATCAGGATTTGGACGACGATGCGTTGGTCGGGTTTGGCCGGAAGTTTGGCGAGCTGGCCGCCTTGCCGCCGCATCGGCAGGTTCCCGGATCTTATCCGGAAATTCTGGTCGTTGAAAAACAACCCGAAGACAATATGGTCTTTGGGTGGGAATGGCATTCGGACACCAGTCATCTGGAAACGCCGAGCTTGGGCTCAATTTTGTGCGCCAAAATCGTTCCGGAATGTGGCGGCGACACACTGTTCGCCAATCAATACGCGGCCTATGACGCCCTGTCTGACGGTATGAAGCGAATGCTCGGCGATTTGACCGCCATTCACGCAAATGGGCGAATTCTGCGGACGCTTAGTGAAAAGGAAATGCCGCCGCCGGGGACGGAATCTGAAAGCGCGGTATGGTCCGAAATGTGGATGGAGCACCCGGTTGTGCGAACGCATCCGGAAACCCGTCGCAAGGCGCTGTATGTGAATGAAATGCATACGGAGCGATTCAAGGATATGAGCGTGGAGGAAAGCCAGCCTTTGCTGCAATTTCTGTACGCCCATGCGGCGCGGCCTGAATTTACCTGCCGGTTTCATTGGGAGGCGGGCTCGGTGGCGTTTTGGGATAATCGATGCGCGACGCATCTGGCGTTGAATGATTACGCCGGACATCATCGCTTGATGCGCCGGGTTCAGGTCAAGGGCGACCGGCCGGTATAGAGGGATAACAAGCGACAGGGAGGTTTGGGCATGGCGAGTGAATTTAAGGATAAAGTGGCGATCATCACCGGCGCCGGGCGGGGCATTGGTCGGGCGCATGCGCTGGCGTTGGGCGCGCTCGGGGCCAAGGTCGTTGTAAATGATTTTGGCGGGACGCTGGAGGGCGCCGACGCCGGGAATGTCGCGGGGAACGCCACCGGGACTGCCGCCGGGAACGCCGCCGACGATGTGGTTGCGGAAATTCGGGCGGCGGGCGGAACCGCTATCGCCAATCATGGATCGGTGTCGAGTCGGGAAGACTCCGTGCAGATGGTGCAGGACGCGGTGGATGCGTTTGGTACGGTGCATATTCTGGTCAATAACGCGGGTATTCTTCGCGATATGACGTTTCGGAAAATGACGCTGGACGATTTTGACGAGGTCATGAAGGTGCATTTGACCGGCACGGCGTATGTCACGCATGCGGCGTGGCCGATCATGTATGAGCAGCGCTATGGACGCATCGTGTTCACCAGTTCCGGTTCGGGCGTTTTCGGCAATTTTGGTCAGGCGAATTATGGCGCCGCCAAGATGGGCATGGTTGGCTTGATGAACGTGCTGACGCAGGAGGGCTCGCGGCGCAACATCATGGTAAACTGCCTGGCGCCGTCCGCCGTGACACGGATGACCGCCAGCGTTAAGGGGCGGGACGTGGACGCTGCGAACCCGCCGCCGGAGCGCGACCCGTCAAAGGTCACGCCTGCAGTGTTGTTCATGTGCAGCGAGGATGCGCCCAGTGGAAAGATCATTCAGGCGGGTGGCGGGCGTTTCGCCAGTATTGGCATCTACAGCAACAAGGCGGTCGAATTCGGCGCTGACGCCGATTATGAAAAATTCCTGGGCTCAAAAGATCTGATTCTGGATATGAGCACCGCGCGGGAAGGCAACCAGAACCGTCTGGTTCAGCCGATGAAAATGGACGCGCCCAAACGGTAAGGGCTGTTAATCCAGAAGGTAGCCGAATTTCTGACGGGCGCGCCGGGCGGAATCCGGGCTGGGCTGGTTGATTTTCGGAAAGTCGTCGCGCCAGTGAAACGGAATGCAGGCGTCGATGATCATGCGTGAATTGACGAAGTTTTTCGCCTCGCGGTCCCACGGCGTCAACAAAGGATCGGACACCGCGCCTTTTGCGCCCTGAATCATGTCGATTGACGTCGCCGGGTCGGCGCGGGTGAGCGCCGCGTAAATTAATTCGTCCAGATTGGTGACGTCCACATCGTCGTCGGTGACGATGACCCATCGGTTGCCGTCGACGCCTGTGCGGCACATCGAGGCTACATGGCCCGCCTGTCGCGCATGGCCGACATAGCGTTGCTTGATGGCGACGGCCAGTAGCATGCGCGAGCCGCCCACTTCATGGCACCAGGTTGCGGTGACGCCGGGCACGCCCGCAGCTTCCAGGTCCCTTTTCAGGAAGGGCGAGCGCGTGATGGCGCGAAAGCGGGAATATTCGTCCGGTAGCCGTTGCGGCGCGAAGCCCAGCAGGATGGGATTGTTGCGAAAATACACGGCTTCGATATCGACCACGGGGTTCACCCGGCCCTTTTCCGTATAGGTCCCGGTCCAGTCGCCAAACGGGCCTTCCGGCTCCATCCGGTCGCCATCCACATAGCCCTCGAGGACGATTTCGGCGTTGGCGGGGAAGGGTAGTCCGGTGACTCGTCCCTTCACGATGTCCAACGGCTTGCCGCGCAACGCGCCGGCCACATCAGATTCAGACACGCCTTCGGGAATGTCACAGCCGCCCATGATGAAGGTCAGCGGATCGCCGCCGACGACAATCGCCACCGGCATCCGTTCGCCGCGCTCGCGATACTTTTGGAAATGCAAATCCGCATGGCGTCCGGGCAACACATTATGGCAGACCGAGCGTTTGCCGTGCAGCATGACCCGATAGGAACCAAGGTTGATCCAACCGTTCTCTGGATCGCGGGTGACGTGATAGCAGCCCGTACCGATGTATCGTCCGCCGTCTTCTTCGTGCCAATGCGGCGACGGAAAAATTTCAAGATCGACGGCGTCGCCCTGCATGATGTTTTCGAAGATGGGGCCGTCCTCGACTTCCCGAGGCGCGATCAGATCTGAATCGCCGCGATAGACATTTGCGAAGGCCTCGCTAAGCGCAACTTTTCCCAGATCCGTTGGGAAGCCCAGGGTCATGTTTTTGCGTCGTCCGCCAAACATGTTGACCAATACGCGCGACCCCGGAAGGCTGCCGGGCACCTCGTCGAACAAGACGGCGGGCGCTCCATCGTCATGGCTCACCACCTCCGCCGCCATGCCGATTTCTTCTTGCCAGTTGGCGCCTTTGACATGGCGCAACTCGCCAAGCCGGTCGGCTTCTTTCAGCCAACCGCGCAAATCCTCATAGGGGACGAGTTGTTTCAGATTATCGGCGGCGTCGCTGGTGGAGTTTTCGTCGTCCTCGGTTTCATTATTCGCCATGGTCCCATCTCCCCCCGAGAAAAACTAAATAAGATACATATTTAAACAGGAAAACTCTGCGTGAATGCAGCTTCGCCCTTTTTGGTGAAGGCGACAATGCGGGCGCCTTCAATTCGCGCCGCCCATCCTCTTTTGTAGAATGATGCGAGTAGCGCGGAGCCTATCGATCCGGCCAGATGACTGCGTCGCGCGCTCCAATCCAGACAGGATTTGCACAGCGGTCTACGCGACTTTTTCAACGGCTCGAAATCAATGCCAAAATCGGTGAAAAATTGTCTGCCGGAATCGGTGAGCGTCAACGCGGCGTCCTGCTCGATCAGAAAGTCTCTCGCCGTCAGACTGTCAAACATCTGAACGCCCAGCTCACCTGCCAGATGGTTGTAACAGACACGCGCCTTGCGGAGCGCCGGTTCCTTCGGCCCTGTTCTGATCCGGGAATGACCCTTTTTTTCGGCGAATCCCATCATGCTTTCCAGCACGCTGGCGACATCTTCATCGGCCAGTGAGAAGTAGCGGTGCCGCCCTTGTTTTCGTTGGTGAAGAAGCCCACCGGTTTGCAGCTTGCCAAGGTGAGCGCTGGCGGTTTGCAGGGTTATGCCCGCCTCCGCCGCCAGCTCGCTGGCGGTGAGCGCTTTGCCGCTCATCAGCGCGGTCAACATGTTCGCGCGCGCAGGGTCGCCAATAAGAGCGCCGAGCATTGCGATATTGGGGCCGTCTTTCATAGTTCGACCATAAGCGAAGCATTGTCGACGAGCAAGAGGGTAGGGTCGGCCTTTCCATCCCACATGATCCCCATCCCATAAAATGCGAGGCGCAATGAGCAACGGCAAAACGAACCTTCCCCTTGAAATCAGTCTTCTCGCCCTGCTGGCGTTTTTGTGGGGGTCTTCCTATCTCCTGACTAAAATTGCAGTCGGGTCCATTCCGCCCATAACATTGATTGCGGTGCGCGTGAGTCTGGCGGCGATTTTCCTGTTTCTGATTTTGATGTGGAAGCGTGAGCAATTGCCCAAAGACGCGCGCACCTGGCGTCGACTTTTTGTTCAGGCGATCTTCAACAGTATTGGCGCGTGGACTGTCCTGGCGTGGGGCCAGCAATATGTCGACAGTGGTTTGTCGAGTGTTCTGAATT
>JAESSL010000278.1 GCA_016764135.1 Alphaproteobacteria bacterium | reverse complement strand
TCCTGAAACCGGTCGGAAGCATCTTTTTGTAAACAGTGTCTACACCATGCATATCGACGGCATGAGCGAGGCCGAAAGCGCGCCGATACTGAACTATTTGTATGATCATCAACAACGGCCGGAATTCACCTGCCGGTTCGCCTGGAAGCCAGGCTCGATCGCATTTTGGGACAACCGGTGCACCCAGCATCTGGCTATCCACGATAATCACGACAGCATTCGTCGGATGCAACGGACGCAGATTTCAGGCTAAGGCGCTGCGGCGCCAAGACGCCAAGACGCCAAGACGCTACGGCGACAAAATCACGAAACCAAGGGGACGAAAATGGACGAAAACCCGACATCATTGCGCGTAAAGGATCCGGGAATCCGGGCGTTGTTCACATTGGATTCGCGCTGGCAGGCGTGGCTGGACGTTGAGGCGGCTCTGGCGCTGGCCGAAGCGGATCTGGGCATGGTGCCCGAAGCGGCGGCGGCGGAGATCGTCAAGAAGTGCAAACTGGAACTGCTGGACCGCGATAATATTATCGAAGGATTGACCCGGACCGCGCATCCGCTGGTGCCGCTGGTGTGGGAATTGTCTCGGATCTGTGATGGAGATGCAGGCAATTATGTTCATTGGGGCGCGACAACCCAGAACATCACGCAAACCGGCAACCTTCTGGTCCTGCGTAAGGCCCACGGGATCTTCCTGCGTCAGATTGCGACGGTCCTGACTGCGATGGCGGATCTGGCCGAGCGCGGCGCGGATATGGCGCTGCCGGGCCGTACGCATGGACAACACGCTGTCCCCGCGACCTTTGGGTACAAGGTTGCGGTGTGGATCGATGAAATGGCGCGTCATGTGGAGCGGATGAAACAGGTTGAGCCGCGGATCTTTACCGTGCTGCTGGGCGGGGCGGCGGGCACGCTCGCGTCGTTTGATGGCAAGGGCTATGCGGTTCAGGATGGCGTCGCCAAGCGTCTTGGCATGACGGCGATGCCCATGCCGTCGCGCGTCGTCGCCGACCATCAGGCGGAATATGTTTGCCTGCTGGCGTTGATCGCGGCGACCTGCAGCAAGATCGCGCGGGAAATCTATACCCAGATGAAACAGGAATTTGGCGAGGTCGAGGAGCCCGTGCCGCCGGGGACGGTTGGCAGCAGCACCATGCCGCAAAAGCGCAATCCAAAGCTGTCGCAGGATATCATCGCCTCGGCGATGCAGGTCCGCGCTCTGGCGCCGCAAGCGCTGGAGTCGATGCAAACGGAACACGAAGCCGATCGCACAACGTCGATCACCATGAATCACGCGCTCGCGGAAGCCAGTGGCCATATGGGCGATATCCTGTCGCGCATGGCGATGATGCTGGAAGGTTTGACCTTGAACCCGGAGCGGATGCGTAAAAACCTGGACCTGACCGACGGCATGATCATGGCGGAGGCTCTGATGTTAACCCTGGGGGAAACCATTGGCCGACAGGAGGCCCATGACGTGATCTATGACGCGGCGCAGGCGGCGGCGACAAGCGACAAAAATTTCACCGAATTGTTGGAGGCCGATCCTCAAGTGCAAAAGCACATGACTTCAGCGCAAATCCGTGAACTGCTGGACCCGACCGCGTATACGGGGGACTGCGCGGCGATGGCGCGGGCCCAGGCGACGCGGGCGCGCGAGGTCGCTGCGGAGATTAACGCTGCGAAGTAGCGGTCAGCGCAAAGGCGCCGACTGGATCAGAAAACGGAAGGACCTTTTATGACCGATGCATCCGCCACCCCATCCGCCGCCCCATCCGAGGGCCAGAAACCAGAGGGCAAAAAGCCCATGAGCGGCATCCGCGTGCTCGATATCGCCACGTATATCGCCGCGCCTCATTGCGCGACGTTGCTGGCGGAATTCGGCGCGGAGGTCATCAAGGTGGAGCAACCCGGCGTCGGCGATCCGTGCCGGCGTCTGGGCACGGTCAGCGAATGTGGCGATACGCTGGTGTGGATGAGCGAAGCGCGCAACAAGACGTCGATCACGCTGAACCTGAAAGATCCAAAAGGGCAGGAGATTCTAAAACGCCTTGTGGCGGAATCCGATGTGCTTTGTGAAAATTTCCGTCCGGGCACGCTGGAGAAATGGAACTTGGGCTGGGAGGTCTTCAAGGAGATCAATCCAAAGCTCGTGATGCTCCGGGTTTCCGGCTACGGGCAGACGGGTCCCTATAAAGACAAGCCTGGGTTCGGGCGCATCGGTAACGCCTATGGCGGCATTTCGTTTCTCTCGGGCGATCCGGACCGACCCCCTGCAACGCCGGGCTCCGCCACGTTAGCGGATTATATGTCGGGCCTGTACGGCGCGCTGGGCGTCTTGATGGCGCTGCGCTCGGCGGATGCGACCGGCGTTGGTCAGGTGGTTGATATTGGTTTGTATGAACCTATTTTCCGCATTCTCGATGAGTTGGCGCCCGCCTATGATAAAAAGGGCACGATCCGCCAACGCATGGGCGCGCCTACGGTTAATGTTTGTCCTCACAGCCATTACCCGACCAAGGACGACCGCTGGGTCGCCATTGCGTGCACCAATGACAAGATTTACGCGCGGCTGGCCAATCTGATGGGCCATGGCGATGTTGCCGGTGATGGTAAATACGGAACCATCGCGCAGCGCGAAGCCGACCGTCCCGGCGTCGATGGTATGGTCATGCAGTGGACGCGCAGCTATTCGCAAAAAGAGGTCGTTGACCTTTGTGAGGGCGCATCGGTCCCGTGCGGCATCGTTGCCGCTATTGATGAGTTGTTTGAGGAGGCGCAATACGCCGCGCGCGAAAATATCATCCGGGTGAAGGATCCCCGCATCGGCGATCTGGCGGTGCCCAATGTGGTGCCGCGCCTGACCGAAACGCCGGGTTCCGTCGATACGCTTGGCCCCGCGCTGGGCGCCAATAACGATGACGTCTATCTCGGCTTGCTGGGGATGACGGGCGACGAACTGTCTGAATTGCAGGACGCCGGAATTATTTAGAAAAATGCCAAACCTCGCCTTGATCGTCGTCGCTGTAGCCGCCACTGCTACGCCCTTTTTGGTTGGCATGGTGGTCTATACCGATTCTTGGTGCTGGATTTATAAATACCAAAATCTCATTTCGGGTTTTCTAGCTGTTGGCGCTGCGTGTGCAACCGTGTATTTTCTGCACAGGCAAACTAGAGAAGCGAATAAACGTCACAGGTGCGATCGTAAAAATAAATTTTTCGCCGCACGCGCCGTCATGCTCTTAGCCTTGAGTGATTTATGCGATTATGCGCGGGCATCCGCGAACTATGCGAAGCGAGTTCGCGATATCGTTCGTCGCGGGCAAGTCCATACAGTCGAATTGCCGGAATTACCTGAGAGTATCGTCGCAACATTGCGGGACATTATCGAATACGGGAACGACGATATCAGTAATGCTGTCTATAGTCTGATCTCCGATATCCAGACACAACACGCCCGCTTGCGCAGTCTTCCGGGTGGGGCAAGCGTCATTAATGGCGGTTCTGGAGACGTCCTTCTATTCGAGTACGCCCTTTGGGACGCGGGAAAACTGTATGCATACGCTTCCCGTTTTTTTGTTTACGCTCGGATTAAAAGCCAAGAACCACCGGACAAACCTGGACGGGAAGCTATTGGAAGCGCCTTGCGATCTATAAATGTTGACATTGGGGGCAATCCCTTGATCGCTCGTCTCCTTGATCCTTGAACGGAGAGATCAAGGCCACTGGATGTTTGCCCCTAGCTAGAGAACTGGTTCCAGGCGCCTAACCTAGACCTTCACGGACGGCTTGCGCGAGCAGGGCGACGACGCTTTCATGCACTGGTGCGGGCATGCCGTCCACGGTGGCGTCCAGCTTTCCAGTGGTGCCGTCGATGAGGCCTATGCCCGGCGAGGCTTCGATCAGGCGCCGCTCCAGCGCCGGGGTATGGACGATATCAGGCTTGTTCGACAACAACGCCAATGCGGCGGCGATGGCGTAACAGCCCCAGTTGGAAACGCCGACAGGGTAGACGATATCGGTCGCCAGGTCTGCGCAGAGAACATCGCCATGGGGAATATGTTCAGCCACTGCGTCGCGAATGGCGCCAAAGCCGATTTCATTGCCGCCGTCGCCCACGCCGATTGTGGGAATGCCCCGTTGTTTCGCCTCATCGATGAGATAGTCCAGCTTGGCGCGGCCTTCGCTGTAATCTTGACCCAGCATATTTCGGTATGTGCCGTCGGCGCTCATGCCGGCGCGCTCGACAGAAATAACGACCTTGGGGGGGTGGCGATCCATCAGGTCACGCGCCAGTTTTCGCGCGGGCGCTTCGTCAATAACGCCGGATTCCACGACCGCGACGCTGGTGAAACGCGAAGTCGCTACGGCGATATCCGCTTGTGCGTGCGTCAGGACATTAGGTCCGGCCTGCTCGATCATTGCGGCGGTTTTATCGGCGATGGTTT
>JAESSL010000277.1 GCA_016764135.1 Alphaproteobacteria bacterium | reverse complement strand
TAGCGAATACTCCCGCGCACGCGGCCCGCCTATCGATCCGGGAGAATGGTCACACCGGACACACCGCCGGTATGGCGCCAGGCTATGTACAAGCTAATCTTGCAATCCTGCCAGCCGAATATGCACAGGAATTTCAAACATTCTGTCAATTGAACCCCAAGCCCTGCCCAATTCTGGCGATGGGCGAAACCGGCAGCCCCTATCTGCCGACGCTGGGATTGGATATCGACTTACGGACCGATTTGTCCGGCTATCGGGTCTTTGAGAACGGCGTGGAAATTGACGACACCAACGACATTTCCAAATATTGGCGCGATGATCTGGTCGCCTTTCCTCTGGGATGTTCGTACTCCTTTGAGGAAGCGTTGTTACAAGACGGCTTACCGCTTCGTCATATTGAGCGCAAAGAATGCGTCGCGATGTATGTCACCAATATCGAGACAAAACCGGCAGGTCGCTTTTCCGGAAAAATGGTGGTCTCCATGCGTCCGATGAAACCGGCGGACGCCATTCGCGCCATCCAGATCACAACGCGGTTTCCCAATGTGCACGGCGCCCCCGTCCATATCGGCCACCCGAAAATGATTGGTATCGATGATATTGAAAAACCGGTCTTTGGTGGTGCGCCGCCGCGCATGGAAGACGATGAAATTCCGGTATTCTGGGCGTGCGGGGTAACGCCGCAAGTCATCATTGAGAGCGCCAGACCGAGTTTTTGCATCACCCACCGGCCGGGCTGCATGCTTGTCACCGATTTGAAAAACAGCCAGCTGGCGATTTTATAACCAGCCGGCGCCTTCGTTCTTCCTAAACGGGGAAGTCCAACCCAATCGCCCGATAGTGCGCGGCGCGGTTGGTCCAGCCTGGGCGCGCCTTGACCCTCAGGAACAAATGTACTTTTCGGTCAAACGCCTTTGTCAGCTCAATGCGCGCGGCTTCGCCAACCGACTTTATCCGCCGCCCTTGCTTACCAAGCACAATGCCTTTCTGGTTTTCCCGCTCGACAATGATCTCCGCGTCGATCTTAACCTCACCGTTTTTAAACTCTTCCCAGTTCACGGTTTCAACCGTCAGCGCATAAGGTAATTCCTGATGGAGCTGGAGAAACAGTTTTTCCCGGACGACCTCCGCGGCCAGAAGGCGCATTGGCATGTCGGACACCTGATCCTCAGGAAACATCCAGGGGCCCGGGCGACTCTGCGCGGCGAAATAGTCCACCAGTTCCGCAATCCCGTCTCCGGTTAAGGCGGAGACCATGAAAATTTCCGTAAAATCGCCGAGTTTATTCAACTCGTCGACAAGCGACAACAGCATATCAGGACGAACCAAATCCACTTTGTTCAGGATCAGAATGGCGGACCGTTCCTGTTTATTGAGTTTTGCAATGATGGCGCGGGTATCCCGGCCGATCCCTTTTTCACTATCAACAATGAGCGCGACCGCATCCCCCTCACCGATACCTTTCCATGCAGCTTGAACCATGGCGCGCCCAAGACGTTCGCTCTCCTTTGGCGTGAAGATGCCAGGCGTGTCGATAAAGACAATCTGGCTCTCCCCTTTAATCATGATCCCCAGCACCTTGGTGCGGGTGGTCTGGACCTTCGGTGACACAATTGACACTTTTTCGCCAACCATCCGGTTGATCAATGTCGACTTTCCCGCGTTTGGCGCGCCAATGACGGTAAAAAATCCGCAGCGTGTTTCAGTTTCGTCCATGGTCGTCATTCCTCGTTTCCAACCAATTCCAGTAATGCCGCCGCAGCCTTTTGCTCCGCAGCGCGTTTTGATAGGCCCTCGCCACCCCGTGTCGGGTGTCCATCGACCGTTACGCTAATTTCAAAGACCGGCGCGTGATCCGGACCGCTCCGAGACACCACCGTATAGGTCGGCGGCGGCATTCCCAGACTTTGCGCCCATTCCTGCAGCGTTGTCTTGGCGTCTTTCGGCGGCTCGCTCGGCAGCGCCATTTGCGCATCCCAATGCCGTCTGATCCAGCGGGCCGACACATCAAGCCCGCCATCCAGATATAACGCCGCGATAATAGCTTCACAAACATCCGCCAATATACCCGGATTGTCGCGTCCACCGGCGTCAATCTCGCTTCGGCCGAGAATGATATAAACGCCAAGCCGCAACTCTCTGGCGACGTCCGCCAAAGCTTCCCGACGGACGAGCGCGGCGTGCCGGCGCGCCAGGTCGCCTTCGGTTTCCTGCGGAAACCGCCTCAACAACATATCGGCGATAACAAGCGACAACACGCGGTCGCCCAGAAACTCCAGGCGTTCATAATTAGGTTTCTTCGCGCCAATGCTGCCATGGGTGACGGCTTCGTTCAAAACCGCCAAATTTTTAAAATCATGGTCGAGCAACGCAGCAAGTTCATCGAGCATGGCTTCCGCGCTCCGCGCGATACGGTCAGTCAATCGAGTTGAACAACCGGTTGAAGCGAATTGAAAAAGGCCATTTCCAGATCTCCCAGATTTTCGCAAATCCGTTGGTGGAAAAGAACAGGAACTCGGCGCGGCCCACCAGGTTTTCAATCGGCACAAAACCAAAATGTCCCGACAGACCAACCGGCACGCGACTATCAGATGAATTATCCCGATTGTCGCCCATGACGAAGAAATGCCGCTTGGGCACGACGAAAATTTCAGTGTTGTCCAACATCGCGCGGTCGCCGCCACTCTCAAGTATAACATGGGCGACGCCATTTGGCAGCGTTTCCAAATATTGCGGCGATGTCTGGTAGCGGCCAGTTTGCGTCGGAATTCCGTAGTCTTCCAATCGGCGCCGACGGACGGCTTTATCATTGATGTGCAAAACGCCTCTGATGACCTGAATTCGGTCCCCCGGCAATCCTATGATGCGTTTGATATAATCCGTGCGGTTATCCGTCGGCAATTTGAACACGGCGACATCGCCCCGCTCCGGCGAACTTTCAAAAATTCGACCTTCGATGAGCGGCAAGCTGAACGGCAGGGAATGACGGCTATAGCCATACGAAAATTTTGAGACGAACAAATAGTCGCCAACCAGTAATGTCGGAACCATCGAGCCAGACGGGATATTAAACGGCTCATAGGCGAAGGTTCTGATCAGCACGGCGAACAGAATGGCGAACACGACGGTTCGCACGGTTTCCATCCAACCGCCGCCCGATTCATTCTCGACGGGTTTAATCTTTCCGCCAGTGTTGTTTATCGCCATGGATGGCCTTTCAAGTCTTGATTGGCGGGCTTTATGGTCGCCTCACGGCGCACCGTCAAGACGCAGCCGGAACGCCGTAAATGATAACGACCGCGTTCGCCAATCCGGATTCGTCAGTTAACGATATTTCGACCGCCGCCTGCATCCCTTCCGGCGTAATCTCCTGCATCCGTCGCAGCGCGCCGCCGGTGATATGCAATGTCGGCTTGCCCGACGGCAATGGCACGACTTCCATGTCGCGCCAGAAAACGCCTTTTCGAAACCCTGTTCCCAACGCCTTGGAGCACGCTTCCTTGGCGGCGAACATCTGCGCGTACCGCGCCGCACGGCTCGACGGCCGGCGTTCTGCGCGCTGTTGCTCGCGCTCGGTATAGAGACGCGATTCAAACCGGCCCGGAAACCGTTTCAACGTCTCTTCGATGCGTCCGATATCACACAAATCTGTGCCGAGCCCAATAATCATAATGAATGTCCAATCATGCGCTTCGGGCGCCAAGCGCATTGGCGCGGGCGTTATCCATCAGAGCCCGCATGCGCTTTATCATGCTGTCGAGACCACCGAATATCGCCTCGCCGATAAGAAAATGTCCAATATTGAGTTCGGCGACAGATTCGATAGCCGCGATGGGGCCGACATTATCGAAGGTCAGTCCATGACCTGCATGACATTCCAACCCGATCTGCGCAGCGTAGGCGGCGCCGTCAATAATCCGATCCAGCTCATCTTGTTGCGCCTGGCCCACCAGCTCGGCGTACCGTCCGGTGTGCAGTTCAACCACCGGCGCGCCGAGCGTAACCGCAGCGTCCAATTGTCGAGGATCCGCTTCGACAAACAAAGAGACCCGAATATCCGCCGCGCGCAAACGTTCAACCACGGGCGTCAGCTGCTTGAGGCCGCCAGCCGCGTCCAGCCCGCCTTCAGTTGTTCGTTCTTCCCGTTTTTCGGGCACGATGCAGGCTGCGTGGGGGCTGTGACGCAAGGCGATGGTCAGCATTTCATCAGTCGCCGCCATTTCCAGATTGAGGGGCTGGGAAATTTCACGGGACAACGCGTGAATATCCTCGTCGCGAATATGTCGGCGGTCCTCACGTAAATGCGCTGTAATACCGTCGGCGCCCGCCGCCACGGCCATTTTTGCGGCGCGTACGGGGTCCGGATAGAGCCCACCGCGCGCATTTCGAATGGTCGCGACATGATCAATATTCACGCCAAGGCGTTGGTATTTGGCCATCGTTCCGTCTCCCACTCTCTTAGACGGCGGAGGAGCGCCGCCGCACTGTCTTATTCTGGTATGCTTTCAACACCGGCTTCAAGAAAAAGTAGAACGCCAGCCACACGACAAGGCCAGTTATGGCGCCGCCCACGATCATCGGCGCCAATAGCGGCCACGCCTGATCAATCACATAGGACATATCCAGCCGTAACGCTGCGTCGTACAGATCGCTAAAGAAGGCGCCAAATTGCAGATGTTCCGTCTCTGCGGCGGCGACCCCTAACCACAGACCGAAATGGTAAATCCAGTACCAGATGAAAGGAAACGTCCAGGGGTTGCCCGCAAGCGTCCCCAGAACCGCCGAAAGGAAACTACCGCCGATTACCCAGGATACAAAGATCGCCAATACGATATGAAAACCGACCAGCGGCGTAAAAGACGCGGCAACGCCACAAGCGAATCCCGCTGCAATACTGTGCGGCGTACCCGGCATCCGTCCAAGCCGATGGAGAAGGTACTGAAACGACCGGCGCCAGCCCGCACGAGGCCACAGGAAGCCGAGAAGTCGATCGGCCAAGCCTATTTTATAGCGACGTCGGAACAATTTCAGGCGCTCTTTTTAAAATGAGGGAGACGAAAAAAAGGCTATACGGAGCCGACTGCGTTTAGGCGAAGATGTCCACAGGGTCAATGGTGATCACGATCAACAGAATTGACCTCCGGCGTCGCTCGCAGACCTGCGATGATATTGTTCAACTGTTTGACGTCGGTCACTTCAATATCAACCAACAATTCAAAAAAGTCCGAAGACCGGTCGATTACCTTTAAATTACTGATATTGCCTTCATTTCGTCCGATGACCATCGTCAAATTCGCCAGACTGCCCGGTTCATTGGTGATCATGATACGAATGCGGCCGACCTGAATTCCACCTGTCTCCAGATCCCACGCGACATCAAGCCAACGCTCTGGCGTATCGGTATAATTTTCCAGCGTTTCGCAATCAATCGTATGGATCGTTACGCCCTTGCCGGTAACAACGATACCGACGATCCGGTCTCCAGGAATTGGATGGCAACATCCCGCGTAGTGCAGCGCCATCCCCGGAATCAGTCCCTTGATCGGAATGGCGTGATCCACTTTGTCGCCATTGCGGGACGGCGTTGGCGCCAAACTTGGCCGCGCGTCGGATTTCATTTCCGGGAAAACCGCGCTCAAGACATCGAAGCCGGACAATTGACCGCGGCCCACATCGAAAAACAAATCGTCGATATCGGTCATTGCAAATTGCTTCAAGGAGTCCTTTATCGACTTAATGCGAAAAGCGTGCCCGCTTTGGCGAAAAGCTTTTTCGGCGATTTCCCGACCAAGGATGATATATTCTTGGCGCTGTTGGGAGCGGACATAACGCCGAATGCAAGCGCGCGCCTTTCCCGTCGCCACAAATCCTTCCCACACCGGGGACGGGTTTTGCGTTTTCGAGGTGAGGATCTCGACCTGATCGCCATTGTTCAATTCGGTGCGAAGCGGCGCAATGCGGCCATTGATCTTTGCGCCGACGCAAGTGTTGCCAATTTCGGTATGCACCGCATAGGCGAAATCAATCGGCGTCGCCCCACTCGGCAGGGCCTGAAGGTCGCCTTTTGGCGAAAAGCAGAACACCTGATCGGAGAACATCTCCAGTTTTGTGTGTTCCAAAAACTCTTCCGGCGCATCCGCGTGATCCAGAATTTCCAAGAGTTCTCGAAGCCAGCGATATTGTTTTCCGTCGGTCTGGACGCCCTGCTTGTAGCTCCAATGCGCCGCGACCCCAAGCTCCGCAACTTCGTGCATGTCGCTGGTTCGGATCTGTATCTCAATGCGCTGGTTTTCCGGCCCAATGACGCTGCTGTGCAGCGATTCATAGCCGTTCGGTTTCGGGATCGAGATAAAATCCTTGAAACGCCCCGGGATCATCCGATACCGCGCATGAATAACGCCCAGCGCCTGGTAACATTGCTCGACAGATCCGACGACGACGCGAAACGCCATAATATCGGACAATTGCTCGAATCCGATATTCTTCCGCTGCATCTTTCGCCAGATCGCGTAAGGCGTCTTTTCCCGACCGGAAATTGCCGCCTCGAGCCCGGAGCCGTTCAGAGTTCCGCCCAGTTCCGTCATAACATGACTGACCAGATCGCCGCCGCGATTACGCAGAAAATCCAGCCGGTTGATAATCGACAAGCGCCCATCGAGGTTCAATTCGACGAAAGCCAGATCCTCAAGCTCGTCTTTCCAGTCCCGTATGCCAATACGTTCCGCAAGCGGCGCGTAGATTTCCATTGTTTCGCGCCCGATCCGGCGACGGCGCTCCACTTTTCCAAGATGATGCAAGGTCCGCATATTGTGCAGACGGTCCGCCAGCTTTACGAGCAGAACGCGAATATCCTCTGACATGGCGAGGAGCAATTTGCGGAAATTTTCGGCCTGTTTGGTCTGATCGGACTGCAACTCGATCTGGCTCAACTTCGTGACGCCATCGACAAGTTTCGCGACATCCGGCCCAAACAGGCGGTGAATATCTTCTATTGTCGCCACGGTGTCTTCCACCGTGTCATGCAACAGCCCCGTGACGATGGAGTCGCAATCCAGTTTTTTATCGGAAAGAATACCCGCCACTTCGACGGGATGGGAAAAATAGGAATCGCCGGATTCGCGCAACTGCGTGCCATGCGCCTGCATGGAAAACACATAGGCGCGGTTCAATGCGTCTTCGTCTGCGGACGGATCGTAACTCTTTACCCGCTCGACAAGCTCATACTGCCGCATCATGCGAAGGGCGCCCCCATCACATCATCCGCCAGATCGCCGCCATTCTTCACATTAAGAGGCGGGTTTGTCCGAAGTTTTCTCAGCGTCGGCAGCCTCCGATTCCGCAGCATCTTTTCCCGAGCGAACTTGCATGCCCTGCAAATCAGACTCATCGGTCAACGCCGCAGCCGTCATTAATTCCATCGGATCTTCTTCTTCCGGTTCGTCAAATTCGAGGTGTTTTTGTAATCCCCGAATGACGCTATCGCTTAAATCATCAAGCTCAATGGTCTCCTCGGCGATTTCACGCAAGGCGATGACGGGGTTTTTATCGTCATCCTTTTCAACCGAAATTGGCGCGCCAGAGGCGATGCTTCGGCTCCTTTGTGACGCCATCATCACCAGTTCAAACCGATTAGGAACCTTGATCACGCAATCTTCAACTGTAACACGCGCCATATTTTTTCCGCCGTTTCGTCTGTTTTTGGAGCCATTCCAATCTGAGCCGCGCAATATATGGCTGTACCTCACCTTTTACAAGCATTTTGCACACCACCACCTACCCGCAGGGAAATACAGTGAAGGAGGGCGTCGCGGACGGTAATTTATTCGATAAAATTTTAATTAAATTAACAATCCCCCCTCGTCTAACCCATACATCCAACATAAATGGTTGCAATAGTACGACCACGCCAAACGGGAAGTGGAACTCCCGCATTCGATTTAGGTTCCACATCAAATATTTAAACAAATTTATTTTTAGAAAGCTCTCGATATGAAACCGCATTTCGATCCACGTGAAAAAATTGGCCTCTTTATAGATGGCGCCAACCTTTACGCCGCTGCGCGCGCCCTGGGCTTTGATATTGACTACAAGCAGTTGCTGAATGTTTTTACCGGTAACGGCACGCTGATCCGGGCCTTCTACTACACCGCACTTCTGGAAGATCAGGAATACTCCCCCATTCGCCCTCTGGTCGATTGGCTGGACTATAATGGCTACACCATGGTGACCAAACCGGCGAAGGAATTCACCGACGCGACAGGGCGGCGCAAAATCAAAGGCAATATGGATATCGAACTAGCTGTCGATGTTTTGGAAATGGCCGAAAATTTAGATCATATCGTATTGTTTTCAGGTGACGGAGACTTTCGCAGGCTCGTCGAAGCGGTCCAGCGAAAAGGCGTCCGCGTCAGTGTCGTCAGCACGGTTAAATCGTCGCCTCCCATGGTCGCCGATGAACTTCGTCGACAGGCAGACCGGTTTTTTGACCTTTCCAATCTGGCGAGTGAAATCGCCCGAAAGCACACGCCACAGAGCCCCCCACCCGAGCCTGAGCCTTATGATGACGACGACGATGAGTATGAAGACGATTACGAAGAGACAGTCGTCACCAACGCATAAATTGCGTATACTTTTTTCGCAGTTTACTTTCGTCTTCCTTCATAAAGATCAGAGGCCGAGCGCCGCTACATCATGACACCTGATTTTGATTGCAGCCTGTGCCCCCGGCTGGTTGAGTTTCGTCTTGAGAATCGAGACAAGTTTCCAGATTGGCACAATGCGCCTGTCGCCAGCTTTGGCGCCGACACGGCGTCACTCCTGATTGTCGGCCTAGCCCCTGGATTGCGCGGGGCCAACCGGACAAGCAGACCCTTTACCGGGGACTATGCAGGGCAGTTACTTTACCCGACGCTTTTAAAATACGGTTTCGCGGACGGCCCTTATGGCGAGGACGCAAATGACGGGTTTGATCTGAAGGATTGTCGCGTCACAAACGCCGTCCGATGCGTTCCGCCGCAAAACAAACCGGTCGGCGCGGAAATAAACGCCTGTCGGCCTTTTCTGATTTCCGAAATGGAAGATATGAAAAATTTGCGCGTCGTCCTGACGCTCGGCACCATCGCGCATGCCTCGACCGTACGAACATTAGGGCTGCGCCAGCGCGACTGGCCCTTCGGACACGGCGCCTTTCACAAACTACCCAGTGGGTTATTGCTCGCAAACAGCTATCACTGCTCTCGATACAACACCAATACGGGACGGCTGACCGTTCCGATGTTTCACGATGTCTTCAGTGAAATTCGCAACCGGTTGGACGTGGTGGACTAGTCAAACCCAAGGCAGCCCAATCGAACCCGCTAATCTAAGCTGGGCCGCCTAGCCGCGATCGCGCATCACCCGCGCTTTTTGCCGTTTCCAATCACGATCTTTGGTCGTTTGACGCTTGTCAGACTGGCGCTTACCACGCGCCAGACCAATTTTTACCTTGGCGATGCCCCGGTCGTTAAAATAAATGGACACCGGCACGAGCGTAACGCCCTGGCGCTTCGCCGCGCCCAAAAGCTTGTTTATTTC
>JAESSL010000276.1 GCA_016764135.1 Alphaproteobacteria bacterium | reverse complement strand
TTGATATCGATCGGGGCGCAGCGTCCGGCGGCGGCGCGCGGGAAGAGGCTATTCTGACGTTCAACATCGCTGCGACCGCAGAAGCCGCGCGTCAAATTCGCTTGCGAAACATCGCAGGACTGATTGTCATCGACCTCGTTTCAATCCGCAAAAAAGATAAAAAAGACGTCCTGTTACAGGCCGCGAAAAAAGCGTTTCGCAATGATCCGGTTACAACCGATGTGCTGGGAATCACCACTGCGGGATTGCTGGAAGTCACCAGACGACGCATGGGGGCCTCCCTGTCTCATTGGCTCACCGCGCCGGTCACAGCGCCACGTAACGCAGGCGCCGAAGCCTGCGAGGCGCTCCGCACGGCTCTACAGCAAAGCGGCGCTACAGCCTTGACCTTGACCGCCGCGCCAGAAATCATCAAACAACTGGAAGGTCCCCTGAGCGCCGCGCTGGACATGGTGAACCGAAAGCTCGGCCGCGCGCTGACATTACAGTCCGACCCGTTGAAAACCGGCTTTGAAATTCACGGATAATTGCCCCGCCATGAATGCTAACGACAACAAAGACTCCCGCAAATGCGTTTTGTGCGGCAAGCCCGTTCAAGAAACCTTTCGCCCCTTTTGCACAAAACGATGCGCCGATCTGGACTTGAACCGCTGGCTTGTCTCCGGTTACCGAATTCAAACCGAAGAAGAACCCGACCCCGGCGAGCCAATCCCCTTTGACACTGAAATCGACCGTTGAATGGGCTGGACAGCCCCAATTAAAGTCTCTATTTAATCGCCTTATCGGGCGGCAATGTCGCCCGACGCCCAGGTAGCTCAGTTGGTAGAGCAGTGGACTGAAAATCCGCGTGTCGGCAGTTCAAATCTGTCCCTGGGCACCATTTATTCCCAAATTTTTCCCAAGGCTTAGTCAAATATGACTGAGCCTTAATTTTTTAAGTAACAGCCAAACAGCAATCATACGGACAGATTTGAGTCTCGTTCGGGGCCTGTCCGCGCCTTATTGCCCCGCAACCAAACGACAATGAAAGCTCCATACGGGCTACACACTTCCGGACCCTTGGACAAAGCCCGACGCCTTACAGCGATTAATGCACCCTCAAATGCCGGGACTAAACAACCTAGCCAACTTTTGGCAAGACGATAGGTTGCCCGTGCGGCGTAATGTGCGCGGCGTGGTCCCAGGCCTCTTTGCGGAGCGCCAAATCGTCGGTGCTCACAATGCCTTTCGACGCGACCATACTTTCCAATGCGTTTAACCAGTGGAGATAATAGGTATCGCCCAAATCCGGGTCGCCGTTGGCTTGAGCGGCGCTGATTTCCGCACCCAGCCGTTCCGCCCATTCAGGCCAGGTAAATTGACCTTGTGCGTGCAAGGCCAGCGTCATGGCGAAGGCTTGGGCCTGCCAGGGCTCCTGAAACACCGGGCCGTCCTCGTCGCGCGGCAAAGATGGCAGTTCTTCCGCTGTTGGCGTGTTCTCGGCAAGGTCCATGGACATATCAGCAGGCCTCCAGATAGTCGTCCCACATATCGAGATAGACCGTATCGCTCTCGGCCGCGTCTGGCCCCCAAAGCTCACGCGCAGTGAAGCGGACGCTGTAGAGATGTTGCGGCGCCTCCCCTTTAAACTCGGCATGCGTATCGGGGAAAATGAAGACGCCGTGATCCCGATCGATGACGCCGCGCCGCCCCCGCGCATAACGCGGCGTTCTGGTGTGTCCTTTGGGGTGAATGTTGCGGACCAAAACCGTATCCCCCACCTTGAATTTTGGCGCAACCGAGTCGTCCACCCGGGCGGAACGCGAGGCGCGCAAACGTTCAAACACTTCTTCCGTCGCCAAGGGCTCAACAGGGGCGCCCGCTGCTTTTCCCGTGTCCAACTCCGCACGCGTAACCATGTCGCGTTCGACCAGAAGGTTTTCCATTCGGTACAGCCAGCGGTGATAATAGGGCGATTGCAGATAGACCGCCGGCGCGAGGCGCTCCATACAGGCGCGGCCCGCATCGATATTCCAGCGCCCCCAGGCGCCTGTCACGCTGTTGATGGCGTATAGGCGGCCTTCCCAATCAGCGTGAAACACCGGCTCGTTCTGTTCGATGGGAATGGGACCAAACCCGTCCATGCCGCCCATGTCGTGAATGCCGTCCATCAGGAATCTCCATTCTGGGGGCTTGCTGCTTTTTCGGTGCCGATCATGGAATTGCGCGTGACAAGGTCAGCCAGCTCGCTCTCACTCAAGCCTTGCGTGCCTTCGGGGCGTTCGGGCAGGACGATATAGCGCAATTCCGCTGTGGAATCCCACACCCGGACTTCGATATCCGACCCAAGATCCAATCCAAATTCACGTAATACGCCGCGCGGATCTTTCACCACACGCGACCGATAGGGAAAGGATTTGTACCATGCCGGCGGCAGCCCCAAGACCGCCCATGGATAGCACGAGCACAAGGTGCAGACGGTCACGTTGTGAATGCGGGCCGTGTTTTCCAACACCCGCATGTCCACGCCCTGGGTGCTGGTGTAACCAAGCGAATCAATGGCCGCCGAGGCGTCTTCCAACAACCGCTTCTTGAAGTCCGGATCAACCCAGGCGCGTGCGACCACTCGCGAACCGTTGCGAGGCCCGACCTTGTTTTCGTATCGGTCGACAATAGCGTCCAACGTAGCTGGATCCACCAACCCCTTCTCCGTCAATAGTGATTCCAGCGACCGGACGCGAAGCTCCACGTCGGATAAATGCGAATGATCATCATGCGTGGTCATGGCGTGCGCCTCTGATTGGAATTGTAAAATATTACCATAAGCGATGACCGAGGCGCCGGACATGATAATTATGGGCCTTAATGGTGTGCTGGCGCCGCATTGCCACTCTTGAAGGTATTGTTGAAAGGCGCTGCTAACGCCACATGGCCTGCAATCGGGGCACAGCGTTTATCACGTCAGTATACGCAGCAATATGCGGGTCATCCTTTTCATTGCAGAGTATATATCGCCGGATTTTCCAGCCGTCATATCCGGGATATGAAAGAGAAAACGCATAATACAGCGTCATGTATCCGGCCTTGAGCGCAAGGTCGGCGGGAAGACTCTCAAGCGTCCCTTTGAGCGGCCTGTCGTTTGGGTGCAATAACGCCTTTCGCATAAGGCGGGCGTATTTCGGGTCCGCGTAAATTTCAGAAATAAAATTCGCTACCGCCCGAACCTCCTCGGAGCAGTCGGGATCGGCCAGCACCGCTTTAGCCTGGGCCTCGAATCTTTTAAAATAAAGGCGTTTGGACTCAAGCGCGCGCAGACGACATTTAGTGAAAAGACCGGCCCCGGTCGCCGCTACAGCTGCGGCAATCGTAAATGCGAGAGCCCAAGGTTCCATTATCCTGACCCCTCAATTCATTAAATCTCGACGCCCGGCGCCTGCCGCCTTTGATTATACCTTATACGCTGCATTGGAAATCACGACGACAATCGTAACCGCCGCCAGCGCACAGGACATTTACCACGCGAGACAAAGACGGATCGGCAGCGGAATTCAGGAAAGCGTTAAATTGTAATCCCTTAAGGCGCAGACCACATCAGGCGAAACGAGGAAGTGTCACGCCAGGCGCAAAGTCACTTGAGGAAGGGCGACGGCGTTCAAGGAAATCTGAAGCTAAAGCGAAGATTTTACCGACCCACCCATACTTTTTCAGCGGGCGCGTCTTTACGTGGGAAATATCGCCCCGATATACTCTGTGGGCATTCGCCCCATTCAATCACCGTCGAGATACAGCAGATGGAAAACTTCGCCTTTACCCTGGTCATGATGCCACCGCACACCCCGGTGCGGCGAAGCTGGGCGTCGCGCGTCGCCGAGGATGATATTGGCATTCGCGTGCTCCAGCCCGAAACCGTTGAAGAGGCGATGCGCGATATCGTAGAAGCGGATGCGGCCTTTGGCGCCATTCCACCGGAGGTTCTGAAGGAGGCGCAACGCTTGCGTTGGCTCCAGGCGCCGCAAATTGCGCCACCCGCTGGTTTTTATCATCCGGCGCTTGTCGAGCACCCGGTCGAAGTGACCAATTTTCGGGAAATCTTCAACGATCATATTGGCGCGCACATCATGGCTTTTGTCCTCGGCTTCGCACGAGGCTTTCATTATTACCTGCCGCAGCAGATGCGCCATGAATACCAGCCCCGACCGCATGATACCGGCGTTGTGCATCTGCCGGAGGCGACGGCGCTGATTCTGGGTGTCGGCGGCATCGGCGGCGAGGCCGCACGCCTGTGCAACGCCTTTGGTATGCATGTGATCGG
>JAESSL010000275.1 GCA_016764135.1 Alphaproteobacteria bacterium | reverse complement strand
GCTGACGGCGGCGCTGTCCGCAAAAACTTCACCCGCCGCCGCAGAGTTAAACGGGTCCGATAGGGTAACCGGCAGACCATCGCCATCAAATCCGAGCATCTTCCCCGCCCGGTCGCTTGACGATGGTAAAATCAGCGGATCGTCGGCGTCATAGGGCCGCTTGTGCAACCCGTCTTCAACAATCATTTCCGCTTGCTGGAGAAGCATCGCCATACGGTCGAGCTCCTCATTGATCACCGAGGCGCGAAGGTCGCCTGATTCCTGAAAGTCTGTTTCACGCGCAAACGGCATGTCGCGAAACAGACTCACACGCGTTCCTGTCGCAGGCGCGCTGTCAAACACAACGTCGCCGCCGCCACTCAACCCGGCGTCGGTCACCGTATAAGACCCGGGCGCGTCGCCATCATTGAACACGACTTGTAAATCAACCGCATCGAGAATGGGAAAATTATAGGGAAATATGAGTTGCACGCCATCCGCCGCGTATTGATTTCGCGGTCGAACGTCGCCGATTATTAACTCCGTCATTGGGCGCTCCTGGATTTAAAACTTGTTTTGCGCATGGCGCATTATTCAGCTCTAGCTGAACTGGCCTGCGATTGTGCGAAGGCTGCTGAATTGCTTGCGGCGCAGCTCCAGCAAATTTCGCCGCCGCTGGGTCGCCCCGTTCTGAGCGATGCTCAAGCTTTGCAAATCTCGCGCCTGGGTGAGGTCGCCGATGTCGCGCGCCGCAGTCGAAGATAATCCCCGCAGCACGGCGCTGGCGGAACCGTCCGTGGCGGACACGCCCAGCGCGCCAAACCGGGCGCGTTGAGACGCCTGATCGGAGCGAAGTTTATCCGTGCGATTCCGCGCTTCAACATTTCGCGCCAGCGCCAGTTGCTGCTGATCCACCGCTTGTTGTTGCGCCACCGCCTTGTTTTGTTGTTTGGCCGATTTTGCGTCCAGCACCGCATTGATGACAGCGCCCGCAATGACCGTTTCAAAACCACCCATATGCTTTCCTCCTCTAGCTCCAAAAATTCATGATCCACCAACCTTGATCTCGGTCAGAACCGACAAAATTGTGCACGCCGCCGGCGTGTCCTGCTGAACCCGCCACAACGGCTCCACGCCGCCCCTTCGCCACCCGAGCGCCCGCACCGATTTATCTCCGGTGAAGGGCTGAACCGGGGAGTCCAGAACCCCTGTCGCGCCGAGCTTCTTGAACGGTATTTCCCGAAAGCCAAGCCCGGTGTCGACCCGAAGCGCCGCGGAATTTTCCAGACGAAACGTCGCTTTGATCAACCGCACCGGCGCGTTTTGCGTCCGTCCGGAATCCAGGCCGACGACGGGTGGCAAAGGTTCAATTTCATGCGCAAAGGACAGCCCGGCCTCGACAGTATTGGCAGGTTGCGCCAGAGCAATCGCGCCGCCGGATACGGTCTTCAATCCGCGATCTATCCCATCAGCGACGACCCGAACCGCAAGGCCTTCCAGATGATCCAGCCCGGACCAGGAGATGGTTTCCGACGCCGAAGTCCCGACAAGGGCGGAATCGGTTTGCACCGACTCATCCATAACTTCGACAAAGATCCCATTGGCGCGCTGCACCAGCAAATAGACCTGCCCCGCGACCACCGCGACCGACAGGGCCGCGCCCTCCGTGGACTGCAAGGTCCACGCCGTCACTTGTTCCGCGCGAAAGATCGTCACCGTCGCAACACCGCCATCCGCCATGACGATATGAAGCAGGCGGCCGTCCGGGTCGAAATCCTGATCCACCGGATCAACGATCAGGTGGCGGGCCAGGATGGCGAGATCATTCGACTGATACGCCTGCACGGAATCGGTAAACAAAAATTCTCGCAAGCCCGAACCTTGCCGAGCCAGAAACAGCGTTGCGCCATCGACATCACGCGGCGGAATCGCACGATCTATCGGCGACCCCTCCCGCGTCTGACGACTCAGCTGAATATTCACCGGCGTCAACGGGTCGCCGGTCACCATCCATTCGGCGCCGGAGGTGAATATTTGCAAATGTCGTCCGGAAAACACCGCGCGGATGGCGTTGACCTGATCCGACAGGATTGCGAATTCAATCGCTTCGTCATCGGCGCCCGACCCCAGATCAAAATTGAACAGATCCGCCGACTTCGAAAGCCACAACCGATTGGGCAAATCACGGCTGCCGCCAATCACCAGACGGTCCTGATGAAACGTCACCGAAACCGGTTGGCCCCGAACCGGTGAAAACGCCTGCTCCGTCCAATCCGTCGTGGGACCAGCGCCAGCAAGCGTCACCTTTACATCCGCGCTGGCCGATAAAGGCGATGCGACGGCGGTGATTTCGACGTCCTTGCCTTTAAATCGCATCCGCGTCCCGACATGCCCGGCGTCAAATACATCCGCCGACGCAGTTAGCGTCACCGACCCGGATATCGCCGAGGACTGGATTGTCACATCGTCCGCCGCAAATTTGTAATGCGGTTGTTTGATCGATCCGGATTCTTCAAAAAACCGCCAGGGCTCAATCACCCAGGAGGTGTGCGACGTGCGAGTAATTTTTTGCGGCGCCACTTCGGGGTGACAGATCAACAATGTGTCGGCGCTTTGCGTCCAGACGATTTGCGCCAACTGCACACAGGTCCAGGGCGTCGCAATCGTGGCGACGCTGGAATCATCCATATAGACGCTCGTTGAAAGCTCCGACAACACCAGCAAATAGGTTTGCTCCATGTTGAATTCGAAAGCAACGAGACGGCCCGCATCCGGCTCGGCGCCAATGAAACGCAAACCAGGTCGCCGTCTGACGCCGCCAGTCGGATGAATGAACACATTCCGCAATCGCCGGGCGCCATTGGCGTAGGCGGTCAAATCAGCGCGGCCCAGCAAGCGGGTGGAGATTTCGCCCGCAGTGAAGTTTGTTTGGGTCGTGGTGAGGCGTGTCATCAGCGGCGCACATCCACGAGGCTGAATTCCTCAAATCGGGCGGGTTGATCCTGTTGTGAATCCACAAGCCGGGCGGTCTTGAATGCGCTATCGGCAATTCGCTGCAAAGCCTCTGCGCGACTGGCGCTTTCCGTTATCGGAATTGTGAATTCCGCCGCAAGCTGTGCGATCAACGCTTGGTCGAAGAAGGGTGGCGTCTCCGATTCCTTCGACCGAAAAACATAAGTCAGCGTGATCTCTGTAGCGTTGGTGTGAAGTCGGCGTTCGGAAATCCGATAATCGACGCCCCTGCCACGACCGGATTGACCGGCGGACAGCGCCCGCAAAAAATCCCCGGGAAGCTGGTAGGCGTATGCGAAATCCGCAATCGGTTGGGCCGTCAATCGCGCCAGACGTCGCTGCGCTGTCGCAAAGCTCCAGGGATACGCAGACAGCAAGCCATCGCGGATCGAGGGATAGAGGGTGGCCGCCACCAGAGTCTCCGGCGTGCCTTCCTGAAAACCCGATATCGGGCCCGCGCCAATTTTCAATAACGCCCGACTGCAAAGGGCGAGACTGCTCAATGCCATTGAATTCTCCATAAAAAAGACGCCCCACGGAAAATCCGCGAGGCGCCAAGGCTTTGGTTTGGAAACCAGAAATTATTAGTGATCTGGTGAGACAATTAATCGAAACGAATGATCCCCATTCGTTTCGATTACACCACTAGTCGGTGTCAGAACCGCCAAAGACGGTCAAATTCGCCACATCGACCACACTGGCCGCGTTTGCGTTGACCACAAACATGCCATTGCTGGGCGTTCCATCAATGTCCGCATTCGCCATGATCATGTCGCCAACCCGCAACATGTCCGTAGCGGCGTTGAAGTAACCGCTCGTGTCGACGGTGGCGGCGGTGTCGTCTGTTCCGTAATGCCACAGGGTAAACCCGTTGGCGTAGGCCAGAACACTCAGGTTTTTTGAATCATATGCCAATTTTTCTCTCCTTAGGATTCAAGGCAACGCATGCGAACAATACCCGTCGTATCGATCAGACATCCGCCCTGGCTCATCATGTTGCTGACAAAATGCGCAGCGCGATCGCCATGCCAGGTAATATCCGAACTCACATCCGAGCCGGACGCATGGCCAACGGCAGTCTTGTGATACCAGTAGCAATACCGCAGCGAGCTGCTTTTAGTGAGGCCCGAATGGGGCATCCACAAAGACCCAAGCCAACGTTTCGCCTGCGTGCCGCGCCACGGCAGTTCGTCGTCACCGACATAATCCGCGTTCGCGAATTCCGGAATGCTCAACAGATCGCTCCATTGCTTCCAGCCAATAATGGCGAAACGCTGTCCATCGTCCGGCACATCCGCGTCTCCCAGCATCTCAAACGCCATCAGGACTTTTTCCTTGGTCAGACCGTCAGTGTCCGTCAAACCTGTGCCAATGTCCTTGGCTTCCTGAGAGCTTGCCAGCTGGTCCAGTTCATTGATGATCAGTTCGTCGGTTTTGCGACCCAGCGCATAAGCGCCTGCATTGGCGACAACCATGCGTTCATCGATGTTGGTCTTGATTTCATCCAGCTTGTCGATCCAGTCGCCAGCGTAAAAATCCGACAACATGCATTCGATCGGCGTGTGATCAATATTCATGACCGGCACCTTGCCATGGCGCGCTTTGGTGGACGCCGCGCCCTTCCCGACCTTCTGGAAAGTCGTCGAGGAGCCGATGACGTCGTTTTTACCACGCACCGTATTACGCAATTTTGAACCGATCCGCTGATAGGCTTCGTGCACCTCCGCTTCAAAATTTCGCACAAAGGATTGTTCAACCGTTGTGGACATATGTCTTCCTTTCGTTTTTCAAAATCCAGATTCTCAACAAACCGCCCGTCCGGTTGTCGTTCCACGCCACGAAAACGCGCAGGGAAACGGCCAGGCGCGACGGCGCTTGGAAATCGGGCCGCGACGCGCGGTTATCCGAAAATTCAATTTTGTGATGGTGTTTGTTGGTTTGGTCTCATGGGGCTGGCCGAAATTAGTATCCGACCAGCCCCTCCCACACCGGAAGCGTCGGGCGCACGCCTGATAAAACTCAAGGCCGTGCAGCGCCGGTTACGCTTCGGGTTTGGCTAAAATTCGTCTTATTGCGCTGGGCCTGCTTCTGGAAACAGCGCTTTGAAACCCTTTTCAACGCGCGCGACCAGGGCCCGATCTTTCTCCCGCCAATAGCGCGGGTCGCGCATCAAGGCGCGCAACTCCTCTTCGCCCTGTCGAACGTCCGTTTCCGCCGACAATCCATCGACGTTGGCGTCGTCTTCCGTAAAAGGCGACAGAAGCGCCGCCATTTCCGGGCCAAACGCTTTTACAAACAAGGTTGCTGCGCGTGGCGTCACAATCTCGTCGAGCTCCGCACGCTCCTCCTCAGAGAGGTTTTCAGATAGCGCCGCCGCAATTGTTCCAGCAATTGATGTGTGTTCCATAATATTTTTCCTTGATCGAATTTATGAATACGCCTGATAAACGCCTGACAGAAAGGCGGTCAGGGTTTTTCGGGATACATGGTCTCGAACCCCGCCGTGACTTCGCGAATAAAGGCCGGGTCGCGATCACGCCAATAGCGCGGATCGCGGATCATACGCCGCAAGGCGCCCGCGCTGACCGAACCACCCGTGTTAACCGATCGCACAATCCGGGGCTCCGCCCCCTGCATCAGCCGATGCAACGCCTGAACGCCCTCATAGGTGGACGCCAGACTCTCAAAGGCTTCCTCCGGTAAATTCGCCGCGCCCCAGGCTTTCAACTGACGCTGGGTTTCTCGCCAAGTGTCCGGCCCGCCGAAATGAGCTTCAAGGCGCCGGTCGTCCACTTCACCTTGGAGGGCGCTGGCGATTTCCTCGGCGATCGGCATCAACTCCTCACCCGCCAAATCGTAAACCAGTTGCGCCTGATCTTCGCTGAACCCAGCGGCCCGCAATCGGTCATTCAAACGCGGATCAGTCTCGAATAAATCGTGGTCCAACGATATGACGTAATCCGGTAAAGGTTCCGGCTCAGGCACGAGGTCGATTCCGCCCGGGTCATCCAGCTCGACCGTTCCAGCAATTGCGGTTTCTGGATCGTGATCAAATTCGCTTTGGCCACCCCCGTCCTCCACGCCAGATCGTTCCGACAATTTCTTTTCCAGCGCCTGATACGAATGAAGCAGTGCGTCCACCCGAATTTCAGCCGATTGAGAATCCCAGAACTTTTCGGGCACCTCTGTCGGGCGTTCCACCGGCGTCCCCGCCTCAATCAACATTGTTTCACCTGTTTCAAAGGGCGCATCTTCTTCTATCAACTGCGTCAATTCCTTCACCTCATTCATCCCCTCGACCGATTTTCGCCATTCTCGCCATATAACCTACCAATTGACGCTGCCCCTCCAGATGTCGAAGCATCGCTACGGACGCGTCCGCGCCCAGCGCGCGCTCAACGGTGACCCCGCGCAAATGCGCCATGACCACGGCGCCGTCATCACTGGAAAAACAACGCGCAAACGCAGACGACACGTCCGTTTTCACGCGCGGCGGCGACGACGCGCTATCGAACCACGACCAGCCATCCGGCGAAGCCTCATTCGAGATTTCATCCATTTTTGATTTCCTGCGCCTGCGGTTTCAAAAGCGCGTCAGGCACATTAAACGCCTGCGCCAGCCATCGCGCCGCCTTTGGCGCGTCGATGACCGACAGCGCCTCAGGTCCAATTTTACTAATGGTGTCGAACCACAAAAGGGCGTCCTGCGCGTCCTGTCGTTGCTGGTTTTTCGCCAACGGCGACCGATACCGCAAATCCACCCGACGACCGTCAAGCATGATGTCGTCGATTTCGCCCCGACGACGCAGGATCGCAAGACCACGTTCAATCAGCGGGTTCAGCAGTTCCGATTGCAAACGACCAAACGTCGCGCCCAGCAGCTTTGATATCTCCGCCGAGCGTTCCAGAACCTCCGTCGCCGTCATCCGAGGGCTGTTGATCTGGCCTAAACGGTCCGCCAGCAAAGCGTGCCTTAT
>JAESSL010000274.1 GCA_016764135.1 Alphaproteobacteria bacterium | reverse complement strand
GAAACGGGGCGGCGCCAAAAGGCGCGCCCCGGTCACAGTCAGAGTCGAACGCAGAACTATTTAAGTTCAACCGTTGCGCCCACAGCTTCAAGCTTCTTCTTGAGTTCTTCAGCTTCGTCCTTGCTAACCGCTTCCTTAATCGCTTTAGGCGCGCTTTCAACAAGATCCTTCGCTTCCTTGAGGCCAAGACCGGTCATGGCCCGGACTTCCTTAATGACATTGATCTTCTTCTCGCCATACGAGGCCAGGACCACATCAAACTCAGTCTGTTCTTCCTCAACCGCGCCGCCAGCGTCAGCCGCTGCAGCAACGGCAACCGGCGCCGCCGCAGATACGCCCCATTTTTCTTCGAGCATTTTGGAAAGATCGGCCGCTTCGATAACGGTTAACGCCGACAGGTCGTCAGCAAGTTGTTCTAAATTCGCCATTTTAAATCTCCTTGGCTTGAAAGTCTCGGTTTGTCTCTAAAAATAACCGCGCCACAAGGCGCATCCACATCAACCTTCGGCGCCATAAGCCCCGAATACCCGGGCCAATTGACCGCCAGGCGCTTGAAGAACGCCAACGATCTTGCTCGCGGGCGCTTGAAGCAAACCGACCAGTTTGCCACGCAATGCGTCCAGTGATGGAAGTTTCGCCAAGGCCATGACAGCATCGACATCAAGAACTTTATCGCCCAAGGCGCCGCCCACGATTGTCAATTTGTCATTGTCTTTGGCAAAATCTACCGCCACGCGGGCGGCCGCAACCGGGTCTTCAGACACCGCAATCGCCGTCGGGCCGCTGAACAAATCGCTCAACGGTTCAAACTGCGTATCCTTCAACGCGATTTTGGCCAACCGGTTTTTCGTTACCTTAAAACCGGCGCCAGCTTCGCGCATCTGATGTCGAAGCGCCGTTGTCTCCTGCACGGTCAAACCATTCTGATGGGTAACGACCAAAAGAGTCGCGCCCTCCAGGGTTTGCTGGATTTCGGCTACTAGTTCTTCTTTGCGTGATCGGTCCACGTACGTCTCCGATCCTTCTTTGCACCACCCCAGAGGGGCAGCTGGTTACAGGATGAGCGCGACTAATAACCCGTCGCACCCGTGTTTCCTGTCCGAGAAGTTCAAGCCAGACACGACATTCGTCGTATTTGACGTTTCCTCCTGTCTCATGCGGGCCAGAAACTTATTTAAGCCAATCCGGAAAACATCCCGGTCTGACGCCCACAATCTCGGACAGCTTAACGAGGCGTTGTCTTAAACGCGCCGCCGTTTCTCACAAACGCCGCTCGTTTGAGCGCCGCTTGCGGGAAATTTCGTCGGTCCCGATTTTAGCCGCCTGAGCTTACGCTGGCGATATCAATCTGGACGCTCGGCCCCATCGTCGAAGAGACCGAAACTTTTTTGATATACGTGCCTTTGACGCCACTTGGTTTGGCGCGGGAAATTGCATTGATAAAGGCGCTCAAATTATCGTTTAATTGCGCTTCGTCGAAGCTCGCCTTGCCAACGCCGGCGTGAATAACGCCCGCTTTTTCGGCGCGAAACTGGACTTCGCCGCCCTTCGCCGCTTTCACGGCAGTCGCTACATCCGGCGTGACCGTGCCAAGACGCGGATTCGGCATCAGGCCGCGCGGGCCCAGAACCTTACCCAACCGGCCGACGATCGCCATCATATCCGGCGTCGCGATGCAGCGGTCAAAATTCATTTCACCGGCCTGTATTTTTTCGGCCAGATCTTCAGCGCCAACAATATCCGCGCCCGCCGCTCTGGCTTCGTCGGCCTTTTCAGCTTTGGCGAACACCGCAACGCGCACTTCCTTGCCCGTGCCGTGGGGAAGCTGCACAACACCGCGAACCTGTTGGTCCGCATGACGGGGGTCGATGCCAAGATTCATGGCGATCTCTACCGTTTCGTCAAATTTTACGCTCGCGTTCGCCTTGATCGCCTTCACCGCTTCGTCCAACGCGTATGCTTTAGTCGCGTCTACTGAAGCGCGGGCGCTCTTCATACGTTTACCTTGTTTCGCCATGATGCCTACTCCGTCACTTCCAAGCCCATTGAACGCGCCGAACCTGCGATAATCTTCATCGCCGCTTCGATATCATTGGCGTTCAAATCCACCATTTTCGCTTCCGCAATCTCACGTAATTGCGCCTGATTCACCTGACCGGCGACAATCCGTCCGGGTTCGCTGGAGCCTTTTTCAAGCCCAACCGCCTTGCGCAGAAAGTACGACGCCGGCGGCGTTTTGGTGACAAACGAAAACGAACGATCCGAATAGGCCGTGATAACGACCGGAATCGGCGTTCCTTGCTCCATGGACTGCGTAAAGGCGTTAAACGATTTACAGAATTCCATGATGTTCAACCCGGCCTGACCAAGGGCGGGACCAACGGGTGGCGACGGATTCGCCTGCCCTGCGGGAATTTCGAGCTTGATGAAGCCCGTTACTTTCTTCGCCATGTTTTACCTTCCTAAAATGGCCGCGCGGTACGGCGCTGACTCGCCTCCCGCACGAAATTCGACACGATTTATCGCAACAACGCGCCTAAAGTTTTTCAACCTGCGAGTACTCCAGATCGACCGGCGTCGCACGACCGAAAATGGAGACCGACACTTTAAGCCGCGCCTTCTCTTCATCAACGTCCTCAACATAACCGTTAAACGATTGAAACGGCCCATCGCTGACGCGAACCTGTTCGCCAATGTCGAACGTGATTGACGGCTTCGGCCGCTCCACGCCCTCTTTGACCTGATGTAATATACGCTGCGCTTCGGCGTCGCTGATCGGCGATGGCTTACCCATCGCGCCCAGAAAATCCGTAACCTTCGGCGTATTTTTGATCAAATGCCAACTTTCGTCGGTCATTTCCATGTGAATCAGAATATAGCCGGGGAAAAACTTACGCTCGGCGCTGACGCGCGCGCCGCGACGCAGCTCTACAACCTCTTCCATCGGGACCAGAACCTCCTCAATGGAGTCGGTCATATCCTTTTGTTCCGCCTGTTCCGTAATCGACTGCGCGACTTTTCGCTCGAAACCGGAATAGACGTGCAATACGTACCATCGCTTCGCCATGGCCTACCCTCCAATTCCCAAAACAAGTTGAACGCCGCTGGCGATAACCTTATCGACAAGCAGGAAAAACACGGCGGCCAACGCCACCATGATAAACACCATCATAGTGGTAATGCCGGTTTCCTTACGGGTAGGCCACGTGACTTTGTCGACCTCCTGTCGAACCTGCCGCATGAACACCGCTGGGTTTGTCTTCGCCATGTCTTTTACACTTCCAACATTTCTTCACGACCAAACGCCAACCGCTTATAGTCTTATTGGCGTCAGAAACAACAAACATTGCCGAGATACAAGTCTCGCAAACAAACCCGGGTCAATATCTCGACTCTGGCAGGGGCACTAGGGTTCGAACCCAGGACCTTCGGTTTTGGAGACCGACGCTCTACCAACTGAGCT
>JAESSL010000273.1 GCA_016764135.1 Alphaproteobacteria bacterium | reverse complement strand
TTTGACGAGGTTTATCGCCGATCCATGGAAGATCCGGAGGGGTTCTGGGCTGAAGCGGCCGAGGATATTTCCTGGTACAAAAAATGGGACAAGGTGCTGGATGACAGCAACCCGCCCTTTTATCGTTGGTTCCCCGGCGCCGAATGCAACACCTGTTACAACGCGCTTGATCGCCATGTGGAAGATGGGCGCGGCGATCAGGCGGCGGTCATTTATGACAGCCCGATCACCGGCTCACAACGAACGCTCAGCTATTCTGAACTTCTGGATGAAGTGTCCCGGTTTGCGGGGGTCCTAACCTCGCTGAACGTCGAAAAAGGCGACCGGGTCATCATCTACATGCCGATGGTGCCGGAAACCGTGGTCGCGATGCTGGCCTGTGCGCGGATCGGCGCCATACATTCGGTGGTGTTTGGCGGATTTGCGCCCAATGAACTGGCCGTCCGGCTTACCGATGCTGAACCCAAGGCCATTCTGACGGCGTCATGCGGAATTGAGCCCGCCCGGCTGATTGAATATGGCCCCATTGTTGAAGAAGCGATGGCTATATCGTCCCATGATGTCGGCGCTGTGGTCATGTTGCAGCGCGAGCAGTGTCGCGCAGAATTATCGGGCCCAAAAATTCACGACTGGCAAGCTGCGATGGCGACGGCCCAACCCGTGGATTGCGTGCCCGTGAAGGCGACCGATCCCCTGTACATTCTCTACACCTCCGGCACGACCGGAGAGCCCAAGGGCGTTGTACGGGACAATGGTGGCCACATGGTGGCGTTGAAGTGGACGATGAAGAACATCTACGATGTCAATCCGGGGGAAACCTACTGGGCGGCGTCCGATGTGGGCTGGGTGGTGGGGCACTCTTACATTGTCTATGCGCCATTGCTGCATGGCTGCACGACAGTTTTGTTTGAAGGCAAGCCCGTGGGCACGCCCGACGCTGGCGTCTTCTGGCGGGTCATTGCGGAGCATAAGGTGTGCACCATGTTTACCGCCCCCACGGCGTTCCGCGCGATCAAGCGCGAAGACCCGAAGGGCGAGCTGCTGGCGAAGTATGACCTGTCCAATTTTCGCACGCTGTTTTTGGCCGGTGAGCGCACCGATCCCGATACTCTGCATTGGGCGGAAGATCATTTGAAAGTGCCGGTCATCGACCATTGGTGGCAAACCGAGACAGGCTGGTCGATTGGCGCCAATTGCATTGGCATTGAAAGACTGCCGGTCAAACCGGGCTCGCCAACGCGCGCGGCGCCCGGCTACGACGTGCGCGTTCTGGATGCGGATGGCAAAGAGACGCCGCGCGGTGAAATGGGATCTATTTGCGTAAAAATGCCGTTGCCGCCCAGTGGGTTGCCGACGTTGTGGAACGCAGATCAGCGCTATATCGACAGTTATATGAGCGATTTTCCAGGGTATTACATGACCGGCGACGCCGGGTATCTGGACGAAGACGACTATATATTCGTCATGGCGCGCACTGATGACGTTATCAATGTCGCGGGGCATCGACTGTCCACCGGCGCCATTGAGGAAGTCCTGGCGGAGCATCCTGACGTGGCGGAATGCGCCGTGATTGGCGTCGCCGATCAGCTTAAGGGGCAATTGCCCCTTGGCTTGCTGGTTCTGAATGCAGGCGTAACGCGGGATGAGGGCGACATCCTCCGCGATGTGGTGCGTATGGTGCGGGAAAAAATTGGGCCCGTGGCCGCGTTCAAGACTGCGACGGTCGTGGACCGTTTGCCAAAAACGCGCTCGGGCAAGATTCTACGCGCCGCCATGAGCGGCATCGCCGACAGCGTCGAATATCGCGCGCCCGCCACCATCGAAGATCCGGCGGTTCTGGGCGAAATTGAAATCGCCCTGCAAGGAATTGGCTACGCGCAAAAATAAAATCCGGCAGTTCTGGGCGAAATTGAAATCGCCCTTCAAGGGACTGGTTACGCGCAAAATAAAACCCGGCGATTGGCCATTTTGGTGACCATTCGCCGGGCGTTTTTTTTCAAAAGCCGCTCTATTGAACAGCCGCTTTTGGAAAATGAAGTAGACGTCAGGTCGCGTCGTCGGGTTGCTTCGCCGACGGCCATAAATCTTCCACGGTCGGTTCTGGCGCTTTTTCCACTTTGCCCATCATTTCTTTGGGCATGGTGGGGACGGCGATTTCTTCCTCGGGCGCCTCTTCAGGAACGGTCGGGGCGATGGGCTCCACAACTTCTCCGGCAGGACGGTTTTTCGCCACCTTGATGGCCGCCTTTATGACGGCGTCACGCAATTCCATATGGGTGCAGAGACCGACTTCAACGGGGCTGAGTGGCGTCAGATTTGATGAATTCCAATGCGTCCGGTCCCGCACCGCGGTGATTGTCGGTTTCGTGGTGCCGATCAGACGGCCAATTTGGGCGTCTGAGAGGTCCGGTTGATTGCGCACCATCCAAGCGATGGCGTTTGGTTTGTCGCCGCGTTTGGAGACCGGCGTATAACGCGGGCCCTTTGGGCGCACGACCGGCTGCGGGATATCGGTTTCGGCAAGCTCCAGGCGCGCTGCCGGATCGGCTTCGCAGCGCTCGATTTCTTCTTTGGTCAGCTGGCTGGCGACAATAGGGTCCTGCCCGACAATGCCGACGGCAACCTCGTCATCGGCGATCGCCTGAACTTCCAGCTCATGGAGACTGCAAAAATCCGCCACTTGCTGAAACGTCAACACCGTGTTGTCGACCAACCATACCGCCGTGCCTTTCGGCATTAACAATCTCGCCATTCTCTTTCCTTCACTAAAAATTCCCGAAGGCGGCGCGTAAATTCGCGCTTTATCCAGCTGTTCCGTCCTACATAACGGGATTCGGGGCCTTGGTACATGAAATCCGTGACGCCCACTTATACACGGCGACGCTCAAATTCAAGTATTACAGCGCCGCGAGCATAATTTTACCCATATGTTGGCTCGATTCCATCAAAGCGTGGGCGTCTGCGGCGTTTGCGAGCGGAAATACTTTATGAACAACCGGCTTTATCGCGCCGGATTCCAGCAGAGGCCAGGCCTTTTGGCGCAACGCGTCGGCGATTCCACTTTTCGCTTCATCGGATTGTGGACGCAAGGTTGACCCGGTGATGGTCTGACGGCGCATCATGACCCGTGTGAAATCAATCTCCGCCTTGGAGCCACCGAGGAACCCGATGATGACGATGCGGCCATCCATGGCCAATGAATTGATATCTTGCTGCAGGTATCGCCCACCGACCATCTCCAGAATGACGTCGACGCCCTTCTTCTTGGTGAATTCCCGAACCACGGCAGCCCAATCTTCGGTGCGATAGTTGATGGTGAGATCCGCGCCCAGAGATTTGCAAAATTCGCACTTTTCGTCACTGCCCGCCGTGGCGATGACCCGGGCGCCGGACGCTTTGGCCAATTGAATGGTGGTGGCGCCAATTCCGCTGGAGCCCCCATGAACCAAAAGAGTCTCGCCTTCCTGCAAGGCGCCGCGCTGGAAGACATTATGCCATACGGTGAAAAAGGTTTCCGGTAGACTGGCGGCCTCGACCATGGAGAACCCGGCAGGCAGGGGGAGGCAATGTCCTGCGGGCGCTACGCAATATTCCGCATAGCCGCCGCCGGGGGTGAGGGCGCATACCTTGTCGCCAATTTTGAGCGTTGAGACATTCTCGCCAATTGCCGCAATCTCACCGGCGATTTCCAGTCCCGGCAGGTCTGAAGCGCCTGGCGGTGCGGGGTAATGACCGGCGCGCTGTATGGCGTCCGGACGATTGACCCCGGCGGCGTGGACTTTGACAAGCACGTCGTCCGGGCCGGGGGCGGGGCAGGGCCGCT
>JAESSL010000272.1 GCA_016764135.1 Alphaproteobacteria bacterium | reverse complement strand
GAGGGTTACCTGGAAGTCGGCTTTGGTCGGGTGGACGGCGAAGACCGTTTAGATAACTTTAGCTATAATAGCGCTACGATTGCGTATTCAAGCCGCTATGGACGTCGATTGTCGAACACTGTGCGCGCTATCTGGACATTCGGTCAGGACGCAAATGGCACTCAACAAACGGCGGACGGCGTTATCTTCCTTGTCGAAAGTTCTTTGATAACATCACTACCGTCAACGCTGGTTCCCTACTTTAACGCATGGGCCGGATTCGATCGTCCGCAGCCGCTCGCTGACGCAACAGGATTGTTGAAAAATACAGGTTTGAATTTTGAAGCGGACGCCTTGACCGGATTTCCGAAACTTGACGATACCGGCCATGATACATATGGCGGCGCAATCGGCATTCAATACCTGTTCAATCTAGACCAGCAGATAGTCGTGGAAGCTGCGACTGTTCAGGTCATGGGTGGCGACAATGTAGTGGGACGCGCTGCAGCGGGAGATCAGTATGCATTGGGCGTTCGTTATCAGCTTCCAATAGCGCCTGCGTGGATTGTAAGGGCGGATGCTATGTATGGTTGGTTGGATAATGCCGAAGATATATCCGGCGTACGTTTTGAACTTCGGCGGAAGTTTTAAATACACGCACTTTGGTGAAGAGCGTCCGTCGATAGCGGCAAAGAGCGGGTATAACGCTCGATAGTATGTGTTAAGCAAGGGGACGGGTGATGAATCTGGTAATAGAACTTGCGGCGTTGGGTGTGCTTGCTGCGATGATCTTTTACGTTAGTTTTTTATTCTTCACGACATTCCGGTCATCGCAACTGATTGCGGAAGTCGCGGCGTCTGAACAGCAATTGTTTCAGACGCGTGTCGCGGATATTTTGCAGAAATCGGCGGTAGAGCGGGATAAAAACGAATCGTCCTGGAACGGTTTTCGAAAATTTGAAGTCGCGAAAAAAGAACCGGAAGGTGGCGGCATCTGTTCCTTTTATTTACGGCCGCATGACAACCGTCCTTTGCCACCTTTTGATCCGGGCCAATATCTAACTTTCAGATTAGACATTCCGGGCGAACGCAAACCCGTCATGCGTTGCTATTCTCTGTCGGATAGCCCAAAGCCCGAATACTTCAGAGTTTCCATCAAGGCAGTGCCGCCGCCCCGTGACAAACCAGATGTGGTTCCAGGGCTGTCTTCAAATTTTTTCCATAATGAGATACTTGAAGGTACGATTTTGGATGTCCGGGCGCCGGGAGGGCATTTCTTTCTGGACACATCCAAGCATACGCCAGTGGTCCTGATTGGGGGCGGCATTGGATTGACGCCTGTCATGAGCATGTTGAACCAGATCATTGAAAGCGGATCTACTCGAGAAGTGCAGTTTTTCTACGGCGTCCGAAACGCCGACGAACACGTTATGAAGGCGCATCTGGAGCAGGTCGCGGCCGAAAACGAAAACGTAACGCTGCATATCTGTTATTCAAGTCCTTCGGACGATGACGTTTTTGGTAAGGACTATCAACACGCAGAGCGAGTCAGCGTCGAGTTGTTCAAGAAGGTTCTGTCGTCAAATAACTACGAATATTATTTCTGTGGCCCCCCTCCGATGATGAACTCGCTTTTCGAGGATCTTCGCAAATGGGATGTCCCGGAAGAAAATATTAATTACGAAGCGTTTGGACCAGCGACTGTTAAGAAAAAGAAAGAAGCGGACGCCGCAACCGACACCGGTACAGGCGCAGCGACGGAGGCGACTTTTGAAATTGAGTTTGCTAAATCCGGACGTAAGGTCACGTGGAACCCGGATATAGGATCGATTCTTGATTTTGCCGAAGAGCATGATGTTGATATCGATTTTGGGTGTCGCGCCGGAAATTGCGGAACGTGTATTACGGCAATCAAGTCCGGCGAAGTTGATTATATTTCTGAGCCGGGCGAAAAACCGGAAGCGGGAAGTTGCCTGGCTTGTGTTTCAGTGCCCAAGGGCCCGTTAGTTCTCGACGCTTAAGTCATATTTCAGAGATACGAAAGTCTCTGATGTTGAAGAAATTGGGTGGGGCCAACCTTAACGGCGTTAAAATTTGGGCGTAAAATTTCAAATTCGACCGTAAATTTAGAGTAGTGCGTGGAAGGAGATTGTTTATGACTGTACGGACAGACGATTTAGGGCGTTTCATGGAAGGCGTGACGCGGCGGAACCCCGGGGAGCCGGAATTTCACCAGGCGGTTAAGGAAGTCGCCGCAAATATCATCCCTTATATCCAGGACAAACCGATTTACCAGGAAATGCAAATTCTGGAACGGATGTCGGAACCTGATCGGGTTATTATTTTCCGGGTTTGCTGGGAAGACGACAATGGCAATGTCCGCGTCAACCGCGGGTATCGTGTCCAGTTCAACAATTCTATCGGGCCATACAAAGGCGGCATTCGATTTCATCCGTCTGTAACCCTTAGCGTTCTTAAATTCCTGGGTTTTGAGCAGACATTTAAAAACAGCCTGACCGGCCTCCCCATGGGCGGCGCGAAAGGTGGTGCGGACTTCAATCCCAAAGGTAAATCAAACAACGAAGTCATGCGGTTTTGCCAGTCCTTCATGACTGAATTGCACCGGCATATTGGTGAGGATACGGATGTTCCCGCAGGCGATATAGGCGTCGGCGCCCGAGAAATCGGCTTTATGTTTGGTCAGTACAAACGCCTGACAAATGACTTTGTGGGTGTTTTGACCGGGAAAGGCCTGGAATTTGGCGGTAGTCTGATCCGGACCGAAGCAACAGGTTATGGCGCTGTCTATTTTGCGGATAACATGTTGAACCGTATAGGCGATAGCGTTAAGGGCAAAAGCTGCGTCGTGTCGGGATCCGGTAATGTCGCGACGTATGCGGCGGAGAAAATTCTGCAACTCGGCGGCAAGGTTTTGACCTTGTCGGACTCGGGCGGCTTTGTTCATGATCCCGATGGAATCGACGAAGAAAAACTCGAATTCATCAAAGATCTTAAGCAAGTAAGGCGAGGCCGAATTTCTGAGTATGTCGAAACGTATAAGGGCGCAACCTTCCATGAAGGTCGGCCTTGGGGCGTCACATGCGATATTGCCCTGCCTTGTGCGACGCAAAATGAAGTCAGCGAAGCGGAAGCGAAAACACTGTTGGCGAATGGTGTGACCGTTGTTTCCGAAGGCGCGAATATGCCGACGGTTCAGGACGGAATAGACGCTTTCATCCATTCGAAAATCTTGTTTGCGCCGAGTAAAGCCGCGAACGCAGGCGGCGTTGCGGTTTCTGGTTTGGAAATGAGCCAGAACAGCGCACGGATTTCCTGGGATGAGGAAGAACTGCAGAAATTGCTGAAAAGCATTATGCTGAGTATCCACGATAGCTGTGTCGAATATGGCGCCGAAGGCGAACATATTAATTATATGAAGGGCGCAAATGTCGCTGGGTTTATTAAGGTCGCCGATGCGATGATCGCTTACGGCGTCGTGTAAATAAAAACAGCGTCCCTAGGGTGCTGAGTAGAAAGATAAAGCCGATCTGGGATTTTCCAGGTCGGCTTTATTGTGTCTTAAAGTGGCGGCCTTTGTGTGGTTAAGCCGATGTTGCAAATTTGCAACGCATGGTAAGCAAAATGTCTCTTAATCCAAGGTTTTATATAAGTTTTTGATACTATGGATAAATACGGTGTACGCGTGTGGGTTTTAAAAATTGGAGTGAACCCGGATTTCCTATACTATTATAGTAATATTTAGGTTCTCGACGCGTAGCACCGATTACTTGAAGTTTGATTTATTAAAAATAAAGCTTTGAATCATATGAAGATAAGTCGAATTCGGAATACTTTAGGCGCCGCAGTATTGCTTGCGTCAGCTGGCATGTCAGTGTCTCTCGCAAATGCACAGACTACGCCTACGTCTGAATTAAGAGATACCAAAGCGCAGTTCCAGCAGTTAAAGGAGCAGCGCCGTGCCAACAAGGCAGCCCAAAAGCAGCTGCCGTCTGCGGAAGCCGTTACTTTTGCGGATGTATTGAAAGATCCGGATAACGTAGATCTAAACTTCCGCTTTGCGAAATCACAAGTTAGCCGTGGTGACGTAAAAGGTGCGGTTGGCACCTTGGAGCGGATATTGTTGGTAACGCCGGAACTGGCGCCGGTACGGTTGTTTTACGCAATTGTATTGTACCGGCTCGACAGTCTTGATGAAGCCGAGCGTGAATTTATCGCGTTGTCAAAACTAAAGCTTTCATCGAAAGTCAAAACTCAGGTAGACCAGTTTTTGTCGGATATTGTCCTCCGGCGAAAAAAGACCCGGTACAAGGTTCAGCTTACGATCGGCGGTCATTACGATAGCAACCGAAATTCTGCGCCCCGAACCAATCAAGTCGAGGTCGCCGGTATCCTGTTTAATTTGACCGGGCGGAGCCGAAAGCAAGATGACGCTGCATTGATTGGTGTTGTTACAGCGGAGCCCGTTCACGATCTCGGTATGCAGGCGCCGCATGAATTACATGTTTCGGCGACGTATTTTCATGATGAACAAATGTCTATCGATTCACATGATACGCAGGTTGGTAGTTTTACGCTGGGGCCAAAACTTCGATTTTCCGGCGTGACGGTGACGCCTAAATTGAATTATGCAAATCTCCGATTGTCGCGCGAGAAGCTCTTTGAAGGCTATGGGGCGGAAGTACTCCTTGAAGCGCCAAATGTTTTGCCATGGAAATCACCGAGTGGTTTTTTCAAGGCGAAATATACGTCAGAAGAATTTTATCCAACCCGGGAAAATACGACGGCGAATAATCTCGACGGTCATCGCTATGAATTTG
>JAESSL010000271.1 GCA_016764135.1 Alphaproteobacteria bacterium | reverse complement strand
GCGATGGGCGCTGCCTACGCGCATTGCGCGGGCAATATCCTGTCCACGAGCGATGGAACCTGGGATGTGTGGTTAAACGCAGGCGTCGCGACGCGCGCAGGCGTGTTGGCCGCCGAACTCGCACGACGCGGCCACCAGGGCGCACATGCCCCTCTATTGGGCGCCTCTGGGCTCTACCCGCTCTATTTTCGCGGGGAATACCACGAAGACGCCCTGCTCTCGGAACTCGGCGTGAAATTCGAAGGCGCAAATGTCAGCATCAAGCCGTTCGCCTCCTGCAAGGGCACGCATCACGCAATACAAACAGCGCTCGAGTTGACGGAAAAGCACGCCATCGATCCGGACAAAATCGCGCGGATTGCTGTCCGTACCTGCCAATACAAAATGCAGATGGTCGTGAACGATAGCGCCGGAATCGTAAAACCAGCCCCGACGAGCATCAACGAAGCGCAATTCAGCATGGCGTTTACGATCGCGCTGGCCTTGGTCAAGGGCGCGGTGTTCACCGATCTGTTGACCGACGAGACGCTCCAGGACCCGACAATTCTCAATCTCTTCGCACGAACCAGCATCACGGCGACACCGGAAAAAGACGAACTCCAGAAAACAGAAGGATACCCGCCCGACGATGTCGAAATTCATATGACGAACGGTAAAATATACACCGGCTGCGCCCAATTCGTGACCGGCCATCCGGAAAAGCCGATGAGTTTCGATGACGTCGTTAAAAAATTCCAACGCTGCGCAACGATGGCGGAGAAACCGATCACGGATGCAAAGTTGGAGGGGTTTATCTCAACAATAAAAATCTGGAAGAAGCCGACGATATTCGGGCGATAGTCAGGCAACTGCACTAAGGGCGACTAAACTAGCGCGTAAATCAAACGAAGCTCATCACCAATGTACCAAAGTATTTCGATCAAATTATCAACGCATATAACTGAATTATGAATCTGACGACGTGCGCAAACCTGCGTCAGCGCCTCAAAATTACTGCCTCAATACATCGCTATAGCAAACGTTCCGTCGGGGCTTTAGCAAACGTTCCGTTCGGATTTAAGTTGTGGATTCCCAACACGGCGGCCACTAATATCCCGCGACACCATCAAGTAGAATTTCAACCCTTAATATTCTCTATTACGGGTTAATATCCACCTACTGACGCCGTCATATTGAGGTCGCTATCTTGTATAAATATATGCCGTTTTGGCTTGCAACCCTAGTTTTGTCTTTGACTGGAATGGCGCTGAATTCGTCGGATGTCGTTGCTCAAACGCGGTTAACGCCAAACGCCAGCGAGATTCTGGATAAACACCGGAAAACCCGGCTGCTACCGCTGGATTCCAATGCGATTACGGCGTTTTCACCAACCCGAAGCATTTCGACCGCGCCCGGCGTCGATGACTTTGCGACCGTACAGGTCAACGGCTTCCATTTTCTGGGCAATTCCGAAATCGATTCGAAAACCTTGTCAGAAATCACGAAACCATTTACCGGAAAATTGCTGACCCTTGATGAAATCGGGGACGTTTCAGAGGCCGTCATAGCGGCCTTTCATCGTCGTGGATTTTTCGTCGCCCGCGCCATTGTACCACCCCAGGAAATTCAAGGTGGAATTGTTACTATCATCATTCTGGAAGGTCGCCTCGAGACCGACGGTCTTCTCATCGACAACCGGACCCTGCGGACCAAAACGGCGTATGTCCGGCGCATTCTCACGACACAGATCAATTCTGGAGAGGCCATTAATCAAGTAGATTACGAGCGCGCCCTGTTGCTTGTGAACGATCTTGCAGGGGTTCACGTACGCGCGCGTCTCTATCCAGGTCAAGAAATCGGCTCCGCCCGGTTGACGACAGAGTTGGTGGAAACAAATTTGGTCAGCGGCAACCTGATCTACGATAATTTTGGTCAGCACGCCTTTGGCGCCCATCAAGGGTCCGCCTCCATAAATGTAGACAACCCTTTTGGCGGCAACAATTCCGCGACATTTCGAACCGTAACGAGCGGGCGGGGAATGAAATACGCCAGCGGCGAAGCCAAGTTTCCTATGGGAGCCGATGGTATTATCCTAGGGGCGTCCGTTTCCTGGCTTAAGTACAAAGTTGTTGAAGATCCGAATGGTTTGGAAGAACACGGCAATGCAAAATCCGCCGCCGTTGAAATTGCCTACCCGTTCAAACGGTCAACGACAGGGAACCTGTACGGCGTTTTGAAGGCGGAGCGCATTGTTTCCGTCGATGAAATAAATACTCGAAAAACCAACAGAGCTACCGTGGACTTTGCAGAAGCGACGCTACACGGCGACTTTTCCTCGATCCCCATTACGCCAGCCGTTACGGCGTATGCACTGAGCGCTTACATGGGACATGTTCGGCATAATCGCGGCGCTGATGATTTCAACACCGGCGGAGGGTTTGGCGTTTTGGAGGCGAGTCTCTCGCATTTACAAAGCCTCACGGGTCCCTTTTCAATCTTCGCGAAAGCGAGTGGTCAAATTGCAACGGACAATCTGGACGGCTCGCTTAAATGCTCGCTTGGCGGCCCCTATTCAAACCGCGCTTATCCAACCGGAGAAGGCAGCGCCGATCAATGTCTGACCCTCAATATCGATTTACGTTATGATCTTCCGAAACCAATTGTTGCAGCCAATTGGCAAATTTTGGCGTTTCTGGATCACTCCATTGGCGACGAATTCAAAGATGCCGTGACCGGTGTCGAAAATTTTAATTACCATTTGAGCAGCGTCGGTCTGGCGGTGAACGCCAACTGGTCCAATCGCAGCGAACTTCGCTTCATGCTGGGCTACCAACTCAACGAAAGCGCAGAACAGGAACGGTTCGGCGAGGCCTCTGATTCAAGGTCCGGCCCATATCGCGCCTGGCTTCAAGCAATCATGTATTTTTAGGCGAACCGATGGAAACGAAGATCATGGCCAGTACGACGAAGGAGACGGTCCAGTGCTGAATTCAATTTTTATAAGCCACCTCGCGCGTTTGAACAGCATTCCTGCGGGCATCGCTCTCGGAATGCTGTTAACCGCAGGGACTGCCTTGGCGGGGCATGGAAATCAGCATTCTGGCCAAGCGCACCCACCTGGGAACGCCTATGGATGGGACAAGCATCATCACCACTCAACAGTGTCATCGGGATCTACTTCGGGATCTGGCGCAATTCATACCCCTGTCTTTACAACGCCTGCTGTACAAACTTATCGCGTCCCTGTGCTTCCTCAGCAGCTTGTACCAACGCCAATGTCCGTCCAACCCGTAAACGTTCCGCCAAAAATATTTGGAAACAAAATTCCAAAGTTGAAACCAGGCTATATTCGCTACCCACATTTTCAGGGCCCCCGCGACCCGTTGACCGGCTACCCCGTTCCTGTTCTCAGTAAACCGGCGACGCCGCCACTAAGGGTGCAAGTAACGCCAACCCAAAAATTCCAAAATAAGACACCACCGCTGAGACCAGGTTTTATTGATTATCCTAATTATCAAGGACTTCGAAACCCGATCACTGGCTATCCCGTTCCTGTCCTATCGAATCTGGCGTCGACGTTCATTTCGCCAAACGCACAACCCTTTCTCCGACCCTATGCAACGCCAAACGCCAAGCCGATTGCGACGCCAAACCTGCGCCCATTCGCAACGCCTCTAGCAACGCCAGCGCTCAGGCCTACTCCCAACGCGCGACCGATTGC
>JAESSL010000270.1 GCA_016764135.1 Alphaproteobacteria bacterium | reverse complement strand
GGGATCACATGATACCAGAGGGGAGGGCTAAGCGCTCAAAGCGTCAGCGATATATTATTTGGACGCGTGTATATTTAGTGTTTGGCTAAACCGCTGGCGATCCACCCGAGGCATACCTTGTCGCTTATGCGGTTTGCATAGCAGGCAGCCAGCGCGGGTGGATTTAGGGCCTTTGCGTTTGTGGTGGGATATTTTTCATGCCTTAAATAGTGATCGGCCACAGCCAGTTTTAATTGGTGCAGCCGATCATATGTAGCGATGTGATGGTTTTACGCCGCTATATCCCAGCTATCTGATTTGAGTTGTGACTCAGCCATCTTTAACCGAACTCGCTCAAACGTGATTTTCGGGAATTCTGCCCCTCCTCGTAGGAATTCCATTGTGACAATGGCGGCAGGGTCATAGGAAATAGCTGGCGCATCGCGTTTCAAGCGCGCGCAAACATATTGCCTGATGTTCTTTTCTGAAAAACCTCCTAGACCATCGGTGTCCTTTTCTAAACGGGACAGTCTTGTTGGGTCCATGTCCAGCACAGCGGCAAAATCCTTTGATTTCATCCCTAATGTCTTCCGCATCATGCGGATGTCCTCGGGACGCAATTTTATTGGGCATAGCGCACGCGCCATAGCAATAGCGGCGGCAAGTCCCTCTTCATCTGGTATAGTGGTGAACTCTCTCCCGGTGTCGTCGTCGATTGATTTGATGACGGCGTGGCGCAAAACAACAGGAATGCCGAACAGATCGTCTTCATAGCGATCTAGTATTTCATGTCGCAGTGCCATTTTTTTCTCCTATGTAACTAGTTTGGTTCAAACGCTGTAATAACGTATGCGCTGAAATCCCCTTCTTGAATCGCGAGAATTATTATAATAAGTGCATTATCGTCTATGTCGTTCCCTTCAATTCGCCATCTTTCCTCATCGTCGTGAATGATTTCCACGCCAATGACATTTCCGTTTGTCAGGGCGCATCGTACATCTTGGCGCAAAATGTTGCGGGATATCATTTGCCTGCGGGCATGATCGTCATACGAGATAGAAAGTCCCGTACGGGCTATTTTATTGAGCCTACTATTCTGATCGACGAACCCTGTATCGTGGGGCATCGTAACCTCACTTTAATTAACCGACAGACTAAATATGATCATACTTGATAAAATGTCAAGTAACATAAATAATCACTTATTATCAATATATTAAAGATTGGTTCATTATCCAAGATGGTGCCTTGCCGCCCAACCTCAAAGCCGCCGCCAGCGCGCCTACGTATCAACTCGTATCGGTATTACGCTGTGCCGGATGCCGTATTGCCATGATACCCCAGAACGCTGCGAGGGAGATGACCCATTTCAGCCAGTTCGGCGCGCCAAGGTGTGGGAGGCCCATCCAAACTGCGGCGCTGACCGCGACGATCATAAGCAGGCTGATCGCGAAACGTATTTTCACTTTGCTTCCATCACTTCCTTCGCCAGCGCGCTAGACGCTCATCAAGTCATTCATCGTAGAATTCGGTGTACCGCGACAACCTTCAACCTTTCAAGCGTAATGTCAGCGATCAGATTGACCTGAGAGTATTGAATCCGTAGGAGGTGCGGCGATTCACGCAACTTATATATCGTAGCATTTCGTTATGCTCGCCATTCTTCATTTGGATAACGACGCAATCGCCGATGCGAACGGGCGGGGTTCCGAGACGAACACAAGTTCGCCGTCCTTAAAGTGCGGCGCCATCGACTCTCCGGTGACAAAATCACCTATCAGTTTATTGACCGAAAATCGCCATACATTTCGGCATACAGAAATGCCATACATAGCCATACATAGCCATACACAAGGTGATCAACTATTTTATATTATTGAATTATAAGGGGATGGCTGGGGAACCTGGATTTGAACCAGGACTAAGCGGGTCAGAGCCACTCGTTCTACCGTTAAACTATTCCCCAACGGGCGGTCTGAATATCACATTGCTTCTCGAATGTGTAGCGAAGAATTTTCTCATTTTGTAGTCTTTTAACGCCCGACGCCTGGAAGCGAAGGGGCGGTACATGTGCTTTTGAAGCTTGATGGTATTGAACGGAGCGCGGATTGGCGTACACTCGGCGCCAAGAGATAAAAGGCGGTTCCTTCGGATATCGTTGAGATATTCGTTTCGGGACGCCATAAAAACAACAAAACGGGCGAATGTCCGATGACGGCGTATGTCAGACCGCGATGGGACCGAAGGCGTCCCGCCAGGCGAGCGAAGGAAGGGCGTTGGGCCCATACCTATGCCGCTATTGATCTGGGCACCAATAACTGCCGTCTTTTGATCGCCCGCCCCACCAGAACCGGTTTTCGCGTCATCGACGCTTTTTCCCGCATCGTGCGATTGGGGGAGGGCGTGAGCGAGAGTGGCCGCCTTGGCGACGAGGCGATAGATCGCACCATAGAAGCCTTGAAAATCTGTGCGGATAAAATGCGCCGGCGCGGCGTAGACCGGCGTCGCAACGTGGCGACAGACGCCTGCCGCCGTGCGCAAAATGGCGCAACCTTTCTGGAACGGGTCGTTAATGAAACCGGCGTCGCGCTGGAAACCATATCTGCGGAAGAAGAAGCGCGACTGGCGTTGAACGGGTGTTTGCCGCTTATCGAGAAGAGCACCCCGCACGCCCTTGTTTTCGATATTGGCGGCGGTAGTACGGAAGTCATGTTGATGGACGCTCGCAAAGGCGGATCTGATATGACGGGCTGGGTTTCGCTTCCCTTTGGCGTCGTCAATCTTAGCGAAAGATATGGCGGCGGCGCGCTTTCCGTCGCGACCTATGATTCCATGGTGGCCGAAGTGGACAAACTGCTGGCGCCATTTTGTAAAAAATACCAGGTGTCGAGCATGGTCAGGCGAGAAGAAGTGCAGATTCTGGGAACATCGGGCACGGTTACGACCTTAACCGGCGTTCATCTTGGTTTACCGCGCTATGATCGCTCGCTGGTCGATGGCGCATATTTGCAGTTCGACGATATTCGCGCTATGAGCGACCGCCTGCGCGCACAAGATTGTGTGGGCCGGGCCGCCAACCCTCGTATTGGGGAAGAACGGGCTGATTTAGTTGTTGCGGGATGCGCAATCTTGGAAGCAATTTGCCGTCGTTGGCCGGTTGGGCGGCTTCGCGTCGCTGACAGGGGCCTGCGTGAGGGTATTTTACACGATCTCATTCGCGCTGCGGACAGCGAAGCAAAGGATCGTCGTGGTAGAGAAGAAAAATGACAAATAGACGTGGCTCCCGCGGCGGGGCTGGAAAGAACAGCGGACGCGGCTCTAAAGTCGCATACGGTAAAAACCGCTTTGGAAAAACCAAAGGCGGCAAAAGCGGCGCTGGCGCCAGTATACTCGGATCGCATGTGTCGGTTCAGCGTACGCTGACTGTTCGGTTGAAGCGAAAAAAAGGCCGCACCAATTCTCAGCAACGCTGGCTTCAACGCCAACTGAACGATCCCTATGTCAGTGAAGCGCAGCGTCGCGGGCTGCGCAGTCGCGCCGCGTTCAAGTTGATGGAGCTGGACCAGCGTTTTGAGCTTTTGAAACGCGGCGCCAAGGTAATCGATCTGGGCGCTGCGCCCGGCGGATGGTCCCAGGTCGCCATTGACGTTGTGGGTGAGACAGGCGTCGTCGTCGGCATTGATCTATCTCCGGTCGCCCCTATGGAAGGCGTTATTTTCCTGGAGGGTGATTTCTTGGACCCGGATGCGCCGGACCGACTGAAACGCGAACTTGGCGGGTTGGCGGATGTTGTTTTGTCGGATATGGCGGCGGCAACGACCGGTCATGCGCCGTCGGACCATTTGAAGATCGTAGCGTTGGCGGAGACGGCGATCGATTTCGCCGTGACAGTGCTGGCGCCGGGTGGTGGTTTTGTCGCGAAGGTCCTGCAAGGCGGTACTGAGCGTACGCTTCTGACGAAATTGCGGCAGAATTTTGCCAGAGTCATTCATGCAAAACCCGAATCGAGCCGAAAGGAATCCGCGGAGCTTTATGTTGTGGCGATGGGGTTTCGCGGCGTGCAAGAGGACGAATCACCGAAATAACCGCCAGGCGGTCAGTGCGATGCGGGCCGATGTGACGCTTTCAGGGCGCTAAAATTCGACCAGGCGGGGCGCAAAATGTGGTTCTTTTGCAGAATGTTCGCTTCCTTCGCGTATAAAATCTAAATTCTATGCAAAAATAGCGAGAAAATCGCATTCGAAACTTGGCTTTGTGCATTTCAACTGTATTATGCGCGAAAATTTAGTGTCGTTCTGCATAGGAGCCTTGATATGGAATTTCGTGAAGCCCTCACTTTTGATGATGTTCTTCTGGTTCCCGCAGCATCGAGCACGCTCCCGGGTCAAGCGCAAACCCAGACGTTCATGACCAAGAAAATTGCACTTGGCATTCCCATTATCTCATCCGCCATGGACACGGTGACGGAGAGCGGGCTCGCCATCGCCTTGGCGCAGGCGGGCGGTATCGGCGTTGTTCACAAGAATATGAGTGTTGAACGACAGGCGAATGAAGTGCGCCGGGTTAAACGGTTTGAATCGGGCATGGTGGTGGACCCGATAACAATTACGCCGGAAAAGACGCTGTCCGACGCGCTTGCGGTGATGGCCGAACACAATATTTCCGGCATTCCCGTCGTCGCCAAACGCAGCGGTAAATTAATCGGTATTTTGACCAACCGGGATGTGCGGTTCGCGACAAATCCCAATCAACCGGTTCGGGAGTTGATGACGCGCCGCGGTTTGGTGACGGTTCGCGAAGGCGTGGACCGGGAAGAAGCCAAGCGTATCCTCCACCAGCATAAAATTGAAAAACTGGTTGTTGTGGATGATGACCGCCATTGCGTTGGTTTGATCACAGTGAAGGATATCGACAAGGCGCAACAGCATCCCAACGCCTGCAAAGATGAAAACGGCAGTTTACGCGCCGCCGCCGCCGTTGGCGTCGGAGATGAGGGCATCGAGCGCGCCGAGGCGCTGCTGGACGCTGGATGCGATGTTATCGTGATCGATACCGCGCATGGCCATTCCGAAGGCGTGATGCGGGCCGTTGAAAATGTCAAAAAACTGAGCAACTACGCCCAGGTCGTCGCGGGGAATGTGGCGACGGGCGATGGCGTGCGGGCGTTGATCGATTGTGGCGCGGACGCGGTCAAGGTCGGCATTGGACCGGGGTCAATCTGCACCACGCGTATTGTCGCGGGCGTCGGCATGCCGCAATTAACCGCTGTTATGGATGCGGTCGAAGTTGGGCGTGAGAAAGATATTCCGATCATTGCGGATGGTGGGATCAAATTTTCCGGTGATTTGGCGAAGGCGATCGCGTCTGGCGCCAGCGCCGTGATGATCGGCTCCTTGTTCGCAGGGACGGATGAAGCGCCCGGAGATGTTCATATGTTTCAGGGGCGGCCCTATAAATCCTATCGGGGCATGGGGTCTGTCGGTGCGATGGCGCGGGGGTCTGCGGATCGGTATTTCCAGCAGGAAGTCACTGACGCGTTGAAACTTGTCCCCGAAGGCGTTGAAGGTCAGGTTCCGTATAAAGGGGCGGTTGGCGCCATTGTTCATCAACTTGTTGGCGGGTTGCGGGCGGCCATGGGCTACACTGGCAATGCGACCATGAGTGAGATGCAGCGTAATTGCGAGTTTATCCGCGTCACTGATTCAGGCCTGCGTGAAGGTCATGTGCATGATGTTACGGTGACGCGCGAGGCGCCCAATTATCGTGCTCAATCCTGACGCGCTGCAGCATAATGAACCACAGCGCGGCGTCGCGCGCGCCTCACTGGGGGCGTGACATGACCGGGGTCGATTTGCGCGCCGCAACGCCGGATGACGCGGGCGCAATCGCCCGGATCTATGTCGATACGTGGCGCGCGACCTATGCCGGAATTCTACCCGACGACGCCTTGGTGCGCATGTCATATGATGTTCAGGCGCGTCAATGGCGCGCGCTGTTGCAGGCCGGGGACGCCGCATTGGTTGCGACCGTGGCGCACTCGAACATCATCGGATTTACGGGGTATGGGCCAAGCCGAAGTCGTGGCCTGTCCTATTCAGGCGAAGTGTATACGCTCTATGTCGCGCCGGATCATCAAAACCATGGTTGGGGCCGGCGACTTTTGCGGGGCGCGTTTCGGGACTTAAGTCGAGGGGGTCACGAATCGGCGATTATCTGGGTTTTGGGATTGAACCCGTCACGATTTTTCTACGAACGCCAAGGCGGTGCAAAAGTCGTTGAACGCGACGAAAGCGTATGGGGCGTCCGGGAATTTGGATATGGCTGGCCGCGTTTGGCGGAGACATTGAGTTAAAGGTATCGAGCGCGGCGGCGGCTGCGCGAATTGAAAAGGAAACAGGATAGAATGACCGACCGGGTGCTTATCGTCGATTTTGGAAGTCAGGTGACGCAGCTTATCGCGCGACGCGTTCGGGAAAATGGCGTTTATTGCGAAATACATCCCTTTAACAAGGTTACGGCGCAATCGGTCGCGGCTTACGATCCAAAGGCGATCATTCTGTCTGGCGGCCCCGCGAGCGTCACGTCCGCTGAAGCGCCCCGCGCTCCGGACGCCATATTTGAGGCGGGCGTACCTCTGCTGGGCATTTGCTATGGACAGCAGGCGATGTGCGCCCAGTTGGGCGGAAGCGTGGAGCCATCCGACCACCGTGAATTTGGCCGCGCCTTTATCGATGTAACACAGGATTGCGCCTTGTTTGAAGGTGTCTGGCCGGTCGGCGCCCGAGAGCAGGTCTGGATGAGCCACGGCGACCGCGTGACCGAATTGCCGGCGGGGTTTTCACCTGTTGCAGTAACCGACGGCGCGCCTTTTGCGGCGATCGCGGACCCTGAGCGAGGGTATTACGGCGTCCAGTTTCATCCCGAAGTGGCGCATACGCCGGATGGCGCTAAATTATTGGCGAACTTCGTCCACAAAGTGGCCGGATGTGGCGGCGACTGGACGATGGCGGCGTTTCGGGAACAGGCGGTGCAGCGCATCAAGGATCAGGTTGGCGACGGCAAAGTCATTTGCGGCTTGTCCGGGGGCGTCGATTCTTCAGTCGCGGCGGTGTTGTTGCATGAGGCTATCGGCGATCAACTGACTTGTATTTTTGTGGATCATGGTTTGTTGCGCGCAGACGAGGCTGAAGAGGTCGTGAAGCTGTTTGACGACCATTACCATATTCCACTAGTGCACCGGGACGCCACCGACATGTTTGTCGGCGCGCTTGAAGGCGTGGATGACCCCGAACGGAAACGTAAGATTATCGGTGGATTGTTCATCGATGTGTTTGAGCAGGAAGCGGAAAAAATCGGCGGCGCCGCATTCCTGGCCCAAGGGACGCTCTATCCCGACGTTATTGAATCCGTATCGGCGATTGGCGGGCCCAGCGTCACGATCAAGTCGCACCACAATGTGGGCGGGTTGCCGGAACGTATGAACATGGAGTTGGTCGAACCGCTTCGCGAGCTTTTTAAAGATGAAGTGCGCGCGCTGGGGCGCGAATTAGGCATGTCCGAGGTTCTGGTTGGCCGTCATCCTTTTCCGGGACCGGGGTTGGCTATTCGAATTCCAGGCGCCATTACCCCCGAAAAACTGGACATCCTGCGCGAGGCCGATGCGATTTATCTGGATGAAATTCGCAATGCCGGACTCTACGACGCCATCTGGCAGGCCTTTGCGGTGCTGTTGCCGGTGCGCACGGTCGGCGTTATGGGCGATAACCGGACCTATGAATATGTCTGTGCGCTTCGCGCCGTGACATCGACGGACGGCATGACCGCCGATTCATACGCCTTCGACCACGCCTTTTTGGCCAACACGGCGACGCGCATCATCAATCAGGTGAAAGGCGTCAATCGCGTCGTCTATGACGTGACCTCCAAGCCGCCCGGCACTATCGAGTGGGAATGACGGACGCGCCTTACAGCCGTCCGGCGGAGACGCCGCCATCCACCATATAGACGCTGCCGGTGCAGAACGAGCTGTCCTCGCTGGCGAGAAACAACATGAGGTTGGCGACTTCTTCGGGATCTCCATAGCGCTGCAGTGGCGTTGAGGATGCGTAGGGGTTTGTGGCGCGTTGTTCCTCGCTCAGACCGGCCATTTCTTCGATCTTCGTCATCATTTGTGTGTCGATGGGAGAGGGGTTTACCGTATTGACGCGGATTTTAGAGGCGGCGCCTTCCAGCGCGGCGGCGCGCATCATGCCGATGACGGCGTGTTTGGAGGTGACGTAGGCAGGCTGTTTCCGGATTGCTCGAATGCCGGCCGTCGAGGAGGTAATGACAATGCTGCCGCCGCCACGTTTTTCGATTTCGGGAG
>JAESSL010000269.1 GCA_016764135.1 Alphaproteobacteria bacterium | reverse complement strand
TATCTGGAGGATTTGCCCCCAATTTCCACCAAATTGCTTCAGATAGAAACCGGCGCCGGCGATTCCTAAAAGATACAGGCCGCTGCCCAGCAATGCTGCGGAATGAAAGACAACGCGGCGCGATACATGGAGATCCATGTCCCAGGATGCGAACCGTGAAACGCCGACAGCGATCAAGGGGGCGGCAAGGGCGTTGATAAATCCTCGGGCGCCAAAAAGGGCGTCGTCCAGCCGTAGGAAAAGGACGGAATCTGCATGTAATAGAAAATCATATCCAAAAATGACGGCGACGCCGAAGCAGATATACTTCAACGCCCATCGTTTTTCACTGTCCGCATTGCGGAAAATATTCTCCACTAAAATTAATCCAATGACCGCGAGGATGACCCGCGTCCCGCCCAAAGCGGATTGACCGACGGTGGCCAGGCTCTCCGGTAAAAACGAAAAATAGGCGTCGACGACAATGAGACATGTCAGAAGGGCGCCCAGGCCGCCAAGGCCAAAGACCAGAAACCTGTAGGGCTGCGACTCGCTTTTTTCCATACGAGCATCGAGAACTGAATACGCGACGAGGACCCAGCTCGACGTTCTGACTAATTCCAGAAGCGCAAAGACGGCGCCGCTGATCCCCACCCATGGCGCGAGGGCGGCGGAGCCTGACCAGAGAGCGGTGCTGATCGTCGCCGCGAGCAGGATTTTGCGGTGCTTGCCGCCTCTTCCGCCCAACGCGATGAGCGCCGACAATATTGAAAATGCGGCGGCGCAGGCGAAGTAACTAAAAAATTCAATATTTACGTACACGCTATAGGCGCCAAGGCGTTGTGATGATGGATTTTAAAGACTACCAAGTTGATAAGTGGCTCAGAAAGGTTGCTATTGGAATACGGGGCGGCTGGCGATGCGCTGTTCAATGTCGCGTACGACCAATTTATAGGAATCGCTGTCAACATCGCCAAATTTCTTTTTGAAGACGCCTTTGCTGAGGCCTTCCACAAGACCCGCAGTACTCGGAAAAAAGAGTGTCTCTGCAGGGCTCTCGGCGATCAGGCGTTGTAATCTAAGCGCTCCTTTTTCGTCCCCGGTTGCCGTTTCTGCAAATCGGATGCCAGCGGTGTCAGCGGCGAGATCGACAAAGCTGAAACCAGATCCGCCGTCGGAATCGAGGAGCTCCTTGAATTCTCCAATGGCGGCGGAAACACCGGTATTCGCAACAATTTCCAACCCTGCGGAAATAATAAAGTGAAGCAGGAGATCGCCACGGCCGCCGAGTTTGATATTCCTAGTTTTCGCCTTATGAAACTTTAATGCGCCTTTGCGTACTTTACCGGTTAACCGTTCAAATCTGGAATCGCCAAAATAAATTGTCATCGCCAGGATAGCGGCCTGGTTTTCAGTGACAGGATCGCTAAAGCCGGAACGGTCCTTGGCTAACCGGAACAAGGGCCCCATGAATCGGGACAGGGAAACGTTTCGTTGCCCCGCGAGAATACTGTCGACTTCCACAATTTTTGCATAATAAATCTGGATGGTATCCGGGTCGCCGAGCAAGGCGACGCTGTCCCGGGCGTCGCCAAGGCGTTGTGATACCTTCTTTATGCGCCCCTTCAAATCGGGGACAGGGTCGAATGCGAGAATAAGGGATTTGCCTTTGAAGCGTGTCGAACGGATGGCTTGCAACAGCTTGGCGCCCTCGTCATCGCCCAATATAAAATTCAAACTGACGCGCATTACGGTCACGGCAGTGGCGCCCGTTATTGAGATTCGCCCAAGCTCGACATGAGAAATATCGAGCCCCGTCGATGACGGGTTGAGGCCAAACTCCAGATTAACGTATCGGCCAATCGGGTTTCGCGGCAATTTAAGCGTTATGGCCGTATTGAGCCCTGAACGATGAAGGTCAACTTTTCCAGAAAGTCGCGTACTTGTTCGCATTGCCAGGGCGATCATCCCATCCACATCTTTTTGGGAGAATGTCAGGGAGCTTTGCTCTTTGGCGTTCAAAAGTTTTTCGACGGCCTGGCGGCCAATGGACCGGGTGCGGGACACGTCCGCTGCAGATACGGTTTGCCGTTTTGTCGTCGCGGGCGTGTCTTCCAGAATAGCGAAGGCTATGGCTACCGGAGCCACAATAAAGGCCAGTGGGAGCAGAACGAAGATCGTCCATTTGAACAATTTCATAATGTTAATTTTCCCCGTGTCGTCATCGTCAACTGTGTCTTTGATCGCGGTTTCCGTTACAATCCGGCGCTTGGCCATTGCAGGAAATAGTAAAACCGTCGACGTCCTTCGGAGCGTCCTCCATTTGAGTGACGTCGGCGCCGATTTTAAGTTATATCAATTCTCATACGTTTGTTAGTATTGAATAAATTCTGCGTTAGGGCTGTCCTGCGGCCCCGTCTGACGGAATGGGTTTTCCTTGAGCTACAAATAGATTGAATGGAAAAATGGCGTCAAATAGCAAAATCTTCCCGGTTATCCTGTCTGGCGGTTCAGGGTCGCGTCTATGGCCGTTGTCCCGCGCGCATTATCCGAAACAATTATTACCGTTGGTGAGCGACCGAACGATGTTGCAGGAAACGGCGTTTCGGGTGAAGCAGTATGAAGCGCCCATTGTCATCGCCAATAACGAGCATCGTTTTATTGTCGCGGAACAGTTGCAGCAGGTGAATATTTCCCCCCGATCCATCATTCTGGAGCCGGTCGGGCGAAATACGGCGCCTGCGGCGGCGATCGCAGCCTTGCTTTTGGTGCGCGATGCGCCGGATGCGATTATGGCGTTGTTGCCGTCAGATCATGTGGTGCAAGACGGAGACGGCTTCTGCAAGGCGATGGATTTAGCGGGAGACGCCGCACGAAACGGCGCTTTGGTGACATTTGGCGTGACGCCGGACCGGCCGGAAACGGGATACGGATATATCCGGCGCGGCGCCTCTTCGGAATTGGGCGAAGGTATTTTTCCGGTCGATCAATTTGTTGAAAAGCCGGACGAGGAAACGGCGAAATCTTACCTTCAATCCGGTGACTATCTCTGGAACAGCGGCATGTTTGTGTTTGGCGCGCAGGCTTATCTGGATCAGCTTCGCAACGCTAATCCGGAAATCGTCGCGGCGTGTGAAGCGGCGCTGAATGCGAGTAAAACCGATCTCGATTTTATTCGTCTCGACGCTGACGCCTTTGAAAAATGCCCTTCGGATTCAATTGATTACGCGGTGATGGAGCATACGCAGCGCGCGGCTGTGATTCCGGTGGATATTGGCTGGAACGATGTTGGCGGATGGCCTGCCTTGTGGGATATTTCCGACAAGGACGAGGAGGGCAATGTGATCTTGGCGGACGTTTTCATGCAAGACGTGCGCAATTCGTATTTTCGGGCCGATGACGGACGGCTCATCGCCGCCATTGGTTTGGATGATATGATTGTCGTGTCGACGGCGGATGCTGTTATTGTCACGCCGCGCGCCCGCGCCAACGACATCAAGGATATCGTTGAGCGCCTGAAAGCAGCGGACCGCAAGGAAGCAATCCACCATCATCGGGTTTTTCGCCCGTGGGGGAACTACAACGATATTGACGAGGAGGGCCGGTTTCGCGTTAAACGAATTGTGGTTAATCCTGGCGGAAAATTATCGTTGCAAAAACACCAGCACCGCTCGGAACATTGGGTGGTCGTGCAGGGCGTCGCAACGGTAACGCGCGGCGAAGAAGTCTCGGTATTGACGGAAAATCAATCGACTTACATCCCCAAAGGGGTCGTGCACCGACTGGAAAATACCGAAGACGAGCCGCTACACCTTATCGAAGTTCAGGTCGGGGATTATCTCGGTGAAGACGATATTGTACGCTTGGACGATACTTATGGGCGCGTTGGATAAAGGGCCCGCGCATCGAGGGTGCTAAGGAGCGCCAAATCATGCCATCCTGAGCGCTAGGTCGCGTTATTCTGGTGGATTTGCGCCGGGTTTGTCCCAGTTCACGCGCCAGATTATTTGGGCCTGAATTGCGCGGCCCGATTTTTTGCGGCCTTGATATCCTCGGCGCTTAAATCCGCTTCGGCCTTGCCGAGCAATTTTTGTGCGGCGGACTGGTCCTGACTGGCGGCCAACGTAAGCCAGTAATAGGCTTCCGGCAGGTTCTTCGAGACGCCTCTGCCCAGAAGATGGAGCCGGCCGAGAAGCAGTTGAGCGCCGCCATGGCCGGATGTCGCGCTTTTCAGTAAATACTTTGCCGCCTTTGGCAAGTTTTTGGGGACGCCCTGGCCCCGGTAATACAATCGACCAAGGTCGTAGTCGCCTTTGCCCAGACCTGCTTCCGAGGTTTCTTTGAACAACGCGGCCGCCTTTGCGTAATCACGTCGCACGCCCGCGCCAAAATAGTAGAGATAGGCCAGATTTCGCTTTGCCTTCAGGTTCCCCTGTTTCGCGGCCTTCGTATAAAATTCTTTCGCTAATCGTAAATCCGGTTTTACGCCCAAACCGTCCTGATACAGACCACCAAGGTTTCGTTGCGCTTTCGCATTGCCCTGGTTCGCAGATTCCGCATACCACTCAACGGCTCTTTCGATGTCTTTTCCGACGCTGATGCCTTCTTCGTAATAAATTCCCATGACTCTTTGCGCTTCGGCGTGGTGCTGGAGCGCCGCCTTTTCAAACCAAGTGAAGGCGACGTCTTGATTTTTTTCGACGCCGAATCCGCCATCATAGAGTCGACCCATCCAGTATTGGGCGTCTTTGTCGCCGGACTGCGCGTCGGTTTCGAACTCTTTGAGCGCGACGGCGTATTTCTTTGCATCAAAGGCGGTCTGACCGCTTTTGAGGTCGGCGCGCGCTTCCTGTCCCGTTGCGACAAGACCCGCAGCCAAAAGACATGTCGCAAAAACAATACGTCCAAACATGGGTCGTCCAAACATTGGCAAATCCTAGTGTGATCACATTTTCCACTTCGTGAGTATGCCGCAATCTGTCTTGTCGGCTCAACTGGCATTTCATCCTGGAGCGAAGAAAAGTATCCGTGGGTTGAATTCTGCCCAGTCAGTTATTTATACTCAATCGGAGCATAAATAACTGACTAATTAAATAAGAGGATCGAAAACGCAATGTTGGATTGGGATGAAACGCGACGTCTTGTGGATATAGCCTTGGCGGAGGATGTCGGACGGGGTGACTTAACGACGAATGTCGCCGTGCCGGAGGCGACGCGCGGGCATTTCACGATGAATGCGCGTCATACGATGGTTGTCGCCGGTCTTGAGGTCGCCGCGCATGTATTTCGGACCATCAGCCCTGATTGCGACTTTGAAGCGGTCGCGACGGATGGTGATAAACTGTCAGCGGGTGACACCCTCGCCAGCGTTCGCGGCGCCGCCAGAGGGCTTCTGACAGCGGAACGGACCGCCCTGAACTTTCTGCAATTCCTGACGGGAATCGCAACCAACGCTCACGCATTTGTGCAGGAGGTCAAGGGAACGGGCGCCGTGATGGTGGACACGCGAAAAACCATTCCCGGATTTCGGATGCTATCGAAATACGCCACGCGTCTGGG
>JAESSL010000268.1 GCA_016764135.1 Alphaproteobacteria bacterium | reverse complement strand
CGGCCTTAAAACTACGACGACTAGGCGTCGCCGGTCGGCCATTCAATTTCGGCCAGCGTTTCGTAATGTTCCATGATCTGTGTGGAATCTTCCGCCGCCGAACCCTTGTTCAACGCAAAGGACCACGCCTGACGCGCGCCATTGCCCACAAACATGGTGACGCCTTCAGCTTCGGCTTCTTCCAGGCACAACCGGATGTCCTTGAACATCAATCCCATGCCAAAGCCGCCGTTGAATTTACGAGTCAGCACCGAATTTGGAAATTTGGTTTCGGTCGCCGTATTCCGGCCGCTGCTGGCGTTGAAAATGTCGATCATCAGCTGGGGGTCCAACCCCGCTTTGATGCCGAGCGTCACCGCTTCCGCCGTCACCGCCAGCGCGGTGCCCGACAACAGGTTGTTGAGCAGCTTCATCGTCTGGCCCATGCCGATTTTGCCGCCGACATAGAAAACATTCTTGCCGATCTTTTCCAGCATCGGACGATGGTGCCCGAAATCGTTATGCGGTCCAGACACCATGACAGCGAGGCCTGCCGAAACAGCGCCCAGCACGCCGCCGCTGACAGGTGCGTCGAGGGCGATGATGCCCGCTTCGCTCAAGGCGTCCGCCACCGGCAATGACGTCCGGGGGCCAGTCGTCGACAGATCGATATAGGTCTTCACCATGCCGCCTTTGATGATGCCCTCATCACCCAGCGCAACGTTCTGCACGATTTGCGGCGTTGGCAAACAGACGAGGATGGTTTCAACCTTATCCGCCAGATCCTTTGGCGACGTCGCGGACGTCGCGCCCTTGGCCACGCATTCATCGACAGCAGCCTTGTTCGGATCATAGACCCGTACCGCGTATCCCCCCTCCATCAAGTTGGATACCATGGGCCCGCCCATGTTGCCGACGCCGATGAAACCGATTTCCGTAGCCATTTTAACTCCTGTAAGGTTTGTAAATTTCGTTTAAGTCGCCGTAGAAAAAAGCACCGCACCGACACGGGGTCAAGGCGCGGCGCTGCGACTAGATGTCCTTAGGGTCGACATCCAGACGAATAACGATGCCTTCCGCCTCCGGAAATGGCGCCGGATACTCTTTCATCACCAGCGGGTCGTGCCCGGGAACGATGTGTTTATCACTATCCGCCAAATCACGCATTTTCCCATACCCCGCCACCATATCGCCGACATTGTAGACCAGCGGATACGGATTCGGCGTGTTCATGTTCATGTAATAATGCGAAGCGTCAGAGGCGAGCACCACCCAACCGCGCTTGGTCGGGACCCGCACAACCTGCAGGCCATCCGTGTGACCGCCCACATGGTGCACCGACACGCCGGGCGCGACTTCCATGGAGCCATCGACAAAAACGACGCGATTGTCATAAACCTTGCGGATCATGTTGAACAGATAGTCCAGCGTATAGGCGCGACTGAACCCCTGGAACGCCATATGCTTTCCGGTCGCGAAATTCATTTCGCGTTCCTGCAGGTAGAACTTGGCGTTGGGAAAGTCTGGCACGGTCCCCGCATGATCGTAATGCAAATGTGTGATGATGACGTCCTCGACGCTCGCCGCATCGATGCCAAGCACCGCAAGTCCTTCTGCGGGAGAGCGTAGAATTGTCCGGCCCCGCGCATCAGCATCTTTTTTCTCAAACCCGATATCGACGATAATCGTGCGACCATTTCCCTTTATCGCCCAGACGAAATAATCCATCGGGCTGGGACCGTCATGGGGGTCCCGGTTGAGAATATGGTCGTTATGCATAGCGCCGCGCTCGGCGTAGCGAATCGCAAAGACTTCATAGGGTTCAAATGACTCTGACATTCTCGTTTTCCTGTTATTCGGATAAACGCCAAACCGGAGAAACCGATCTTTAATGGCGGTAGGCGACGCCCGTACATCCTTGAAGATAAGCGTAAATTTTATGGGTCCCTACATTCCAACGAATGTAGTCAATTTAAAAGAACAAATAAATGAACTCTAAACGCGATTAAGACTATTACTTTAGTGCTTATTTATATAAAATTATTATTAAATATAAATATAAGGCGCCAGTATGATGACATCTTCGACTTTATTTGAGCCCAAAGAAATAGACGCGCATGTTGGGAAACAATTAAAAGCCTTGCGTCGTTCCGCTGGTTTAAGCCAAACAAAACTAGGCGCGGCGATTGGCGTCACGTTTCAGCAAATCCAAAAATGTGAACGCGGCATGAACCGGATCGGCGCGAGTCGTTTATTCCAGTTCAGCGAAATTCTGGATGTGCCAATTTCCTATTTTTTCGACGGCATCCCAAACAGATGCGAAGACGAAGACGGCCTTGGAATATTCGATACGCCCGAAGCCAAGGAAATTGTAACCGCTTTTTTCAAGATCTCCGACACCCGTAAACGAAAAGCGCTCACGGAATTGGCGAAAGCGTTATGCGCCAACCCTCTAAAACTGGCCTGAAACCAGCACTATCAGGTTAGCGCTTCCGTTTCTCGTAGAAATTTTAACGAATATTGGTCGCCGCCAGGACGCGCGTTAACGCCGCTTCAAGGTTGACGACGGTCCGGTCGATATTCTGTAATTTATCCAGGCCGAACAAGCCAAGCCGGAACGTGCGAAAACCATCGGGCTCATCGCATTGAAGCGGTACGCCAGCGGCGATTTGCAGGCCTTCCGCCGCGAAATTGGAGCCATTCTGAATATTTGTCTCATCGGTAAAACTGACAATAACGCCTGGCGCCTGAAACCCCGGCGCTGCAACGCTTTTAAAGCCTTTACCCTCGAGCAACGCCCGTACCTTATCGCCGAGTTTCTGTTGTTCGGCGCAAATTTTATCAAACCCGTACTCTTCCGTCTCTTTCATCGCGGCGTGGAGTTTGACCAATCCATCGGTGGGCATCGTCGCGTGATACGCATGACCGCCCCCTTCATAAGCCTCCATGATGGAAAGCCATTTTTTCAAATCACAAGCGAAACTGCTGCTGGTCGTGTCCTCGATGGCGGCGCGCGCCGTCGCATTCATCATGACGATCGCGGCGCAGGGGGATGCGCTCCAGCCTTTTTGCGGCGCACTGATCAGAATATCGACCCCGGCCTCCTCCATATCGACCCAGATCGCGCCAGATGCGATGCAATCCAGAACAAACATGCCGCCAACCTCGTGCATGGCGTCCCCAATCGCGCGCATATAATCAAGCGGCAGGATTATGCCGGACGCCGTCTCCACATGCGCGGCGAAAAACAATGCCGGTTTGTCCTGACGGATTGCGGCGACGACCTCATCAATCGGCGCCGGCGCAAAGGCGGCTTGATGGCCTTCGCCGACCGGACGGGCCTTAAAGACAATGGCTTCAGAGGGAATGTCGCCCGCTTCAAAAATTTGGGACCAGCGAAAACTGAACCAGCCGTTGCGCAAGATCATACATTTTTGATTGGTGGCGAACTGGCGCGCGACCGCCTCCATACCATAGCTGCCGCCACCGGGCACAATTGTGACGGACGCCGCGTTATACGCCCGCTTCATAGTGTCGGAAATGTCTCGCATGACGCCCTGAAACGATTGGGACATGTGATTCAACGACCGGTCTGTAAACACCACCGAATATTCAAGAAGCCCATCAGGGTCAATTTCAGGCCGAATTCCCGCCATATTACTCTCCATAGCGCGCTCTGAAACCCGGCGCGCGGATTTGACACAAGTTGTTTGCGGTAGTGCTATTCGAATTTTCGCACCGCAGCAAGAGTTTGCTTCATAAAGCGCCGATAACCGCCGGTCCAGCGACGTTTCCGCACAGGCGCTATGCATTTTTCGATATGCAAGCCACGCAATGCTGCATTGCAGCGCGATCAAAAAGAACTATAAACATACGTAAATCCGTATAGAAGCAGGAGATATATCATGGCCAACCGAGTGCAAGTTATTGGCTTATCAGTTGAAAAATCCCTTCACGACTTCGTTGCGAACGAAGCTCTACCCGGAAGCGGCGTCGATCAAGACGCGTTCTGGTCTGCTTTTGACGCAATAATCCATGATCTCGCGCCCAAAAATCGCGCGCTCCTGCAAAATCGTGTTGCACTGCAATCAAAAATTGATGCGTGGCACAATGACCGAAACGGTCAGGATCACGATCCCGCCGCCTATAAGGCCTTCCTGCGTGAAATTGGCTACCTGGCGCCAGAAGGCGCGCCTTTTTCCATCGGCACGACAAATGTTGATGATGAAATCGCCAGAATTGCTGGGCCGCAGCTGGTGGTGCCGATCACAAACGCCCGGTACGCCCTTAACGCCGCGAATGCGCGTTGGGGTAGCCTGTATGACGCGCTGTACGGCACGGACGCCATTTCAGAAGACGATGGCGCGACGCGTGGGGGTGGTTTTAATCCTCTACGCGGCGACAAGGTCATCGCCTGGGCGCGGAACTTTCTGGATCAATCCGCGCCGCTGGACTCTGGCTCTCATGCGGATTCCACGGGGTACACTGTCGTAAACGGCGCGTTGTCGATTGCATTGGACAATGGCGCCTCGACGACCCTGCGCGATCCTGCCCAATTCAAGGGCTATAACGGCGCCGCCGACGCGCCGTCGGGCGTTTTGTTGGTGAATAACGGCCTCCATCTGGAGATCAGCATTGATGGCGACCATCCCATCGGCAAAGTCGATAAAGCCAATGTTGCTGACGTTATCGTTGAATCCGCACTCACCACGATTGTGGATTGTGAGGATTCCGTCGCCACTATCGACGCTGAGGACAAAGTCGACGCCTACCGGAACTGGCTGGGCCTTATGAAAGGCGAGTTGGAAACCAGCTTCGACAAAGGCGGCGCCACGCTGACCCGCAGCCTGAATCACGATCGCCGCTATACCGGCGCCGATGGCGCGACCGTCACCCTGCACGGTCGCTCCCTGATGCTGGTGCGCAATGTCGGACACTTGATGGATATGGACGCCATTTTGGATCGCAACGGCGATAATGTTCCCGAGGGGATCATGGACGCCATGTTGACGGTTCTGATCGCCATGCACGACCTCAAAGGTCAGGGCGCTCTAAAAAACAGCCGCAGCGGATCGGTCTATATCGTAAAGCCCAAGATGCATGGGCCGGAAGAAGTCGCCTTCGCCGATGAAATTTTCGCCCGTGTCGAAGACGCGCTGGGCCTGCCCCGGAACACTGTGAAAATGGGCATCATGGACGAAGAGCGGCGCACCACCGTCAATTTGATGGAATGTATCCGCGCGGCGAAAGATCGGGTCGCCTTCATCAACACCGGATTCCTCGACCGCACTGGCGACGAAATTCACACCTCCATGATGGCCGGACCGTTTGTACGAAAGGCGGACGCCAAGGAGAAACCCTGGATTCACGCCTATGAAGACTGGAATGTTGATATCGGACTGGCCTGCGGACTTCAGGGCCGGGCGCAAATTGGCAAGGGTATGTGGGCCAT
>JAESSL010000267.1 GCA_016764135.1 Alphaproteobacteria bacterium | reverse complement strand
GTGGTGATCAGCGCGACGCGGGACTCCGCCAGAGGCTTCTTGAGCGGTGTGAAAGGGGCGTCGTTAAAATGCGCCCACTGATAGGGTTTATCGTATCCCAACGCCAAATAATATGTGGTGATCCGATCTCGATACGGGACGGGGGTGTCGTGGGGCGCGGCGAAATCCAGTTCGCCATCCATTTTGGGCATGACCAATTCCTTCAGGGTTAACCAACTCATACATTTTTTCGAATATGGAAAATGCCAAATTGGCGCGGTATTTTCAATGTGATTCTGAGAGTTGTCTCAGTTTGTCCGGACTTCTTTCAGTCCGTTTACCCGCATTCTGCGGCGATGAGCGCCATAAAGGGCGCCGAGAAATCGCGTAGTTTCGCCTCGCCGACGCCGTGCACCGCTAGAAATTCCGACTCTGATTGCGGTTTGCGCTGCGCCATGTCGATCAACGCTCGATCCGGGAATACGGCGAAGGCGGGCACGCCCCGGTCTCGCGCCAGATCGAGCCTCAGGCGTTTCAGGGCGGCCAGGAGTTCGGCGTCCGCGCCCATCAGTTGCGGCGTGTCGGGCTTGGCGCCGCGACTTCGGTCCGGTCGCGTGGGCGCGCGATTGGGACGGAAGTTAAACTCCGCCTCGCCGCGCAAAAACGCGTCGCCCCGCTCCGTGACGCTCAACCCGCCATGGCCCTGATAATCCAGGTTGAGCAGCCCCGAGGCCACCAATTGCCGAATGATGGACCGCCAGTCTTCTTTCTTCCGCGCCGACCCGGCGCCGTGGATCGGTAATTGGTCATGGTTGAGCGATCGGATCTTTTCCGTTTTAGCGCCCCGTAGAAGATCAATGATATGCGCTGCGCCAAAACGTTGCCCGGTCAGCTTTATAGCCTCGATAATATGCGCGCCCGGAATGCGCCCGTCCTCCAGCTTTGGCGGGTCAAGGCAGACGTCGCAATTACCGCAGGGTTCCGGGTCTTCGCCAAAATAGGCGAGGAGGGTGCAGCGCCGGCATGTTGGCGTTTCGCAATAGGCGATCAGGCTGTCCAGGCGCTTGTGTTCGCGGCGGCGATGCGCCTCGTCGCCATTGTCGTCTTCAATAAAGAATCGGCGTTGGCGAATGTCGTCCAGCCCGTACAGCATATAGGCGTCTGCGGGCGCGCCGTCGCGGCCTGCTCGGCCTAGTTCCTGATAATAGGATTCCATATTACCCGGCAAATTGACGTGGAACACATAGCGGACGTCGGATTTGTCGATTCCCATACCGAACGCGATGGTGGCCGTCATGATCGTGCCCGCCTCCGCCATGAACGTTTCCTGATTGGCGGCGCGCGCGCTGGCGTCCATGCCTGCGTGATAGGGCAGGGCGGGGATGCCTTCGGCTTTCAGAAGGGCCGCTGTCTCTTCGGTCTTTTTACGCGACAGGCAATAGATGATGCCGCTTTCTCCGGGCCGGGCCTGGACAAAATCCAGCAATTGCCCTTTCCAGTCGCTACGCGGCTCGACAGTCAGGCGAATATTGGGTCGGTCGAACCCGGCGACGAAGACCCGACCTTCGCCCTTGAACAGTTTGTCTGCAATGTCGGCGCGGGTCGCGACATCGGCCGTCGCGGTGAAAGCCGCAATAGTGGCCTCGGGAAACAGCTCGCCCAACCGCCTCAACCCTTCGTATTCCGGTCGGAAGGAGGGCCCCCATCGTGATATGCAATGAGCCTCGTCTATCACCAGAAGGCCGATCGGCAGCCGTTGCAGCGCCGCCAGCATCCGCTCGGTCATCAAGCGCTCCGGCGATATATAAAGCAGCCGCGTCTCGCCCGCTGCGACGCGCCGCCAGTTTGCGGCGTTGACGTCATAGGGGCGCGACGAGTTTATGGTTTCCGCCGCCACGCCGGCCAGCTTCAACGCCGCGTCCTGATCTTCCATCAACGCCACCAGCGGGGAAATGACGATGGTTAGGTCCTCGCGCGCCAGCGCCGGAATTTGAAAACAAAGCGATTTTCCCGCGCCCGTGGGCATCACCACCAGAACATGCTCGCCGCCGAGGATAGAGGACATGACCTCTTCCTGACCGGGGCGAAAGGCGGGGTAGCCGAAAACGTCTTCGAGGATCTGGCGTGGATGCGGGGGCACGTCTATTGAACTCTGGCGAAGGGGTTCAGATACTTACCCCATGGCGACGAACACATCCATGCCCGGTCGTTAAATATTCTCGACGGGCGGCGGGTGGCCTATTGGTCGTACTGGTCGCGCGGTTTGTCGCCGAAGGTCTTTTGATGCGTGTAGTTGGCGCTATAGAAGCCCTTGACCAGATCGCCATAGACGACGGGGTCGTATTTCGGCGGATTGTCTGCATCCGTGCAGGACGGCAGAACCTCGATTGTCCGCAGGACGTTCGGGCTGTGGAAATACGCGATGGAATAGCGGTCCTTGTCACCCTCGACAATGACGCCATGGGGCGTCGACATGAAACGGTCATTCGACATGCGTCGAATAATATTGCCGATATTGACGAGAAAGGTTCCCGGGATGAGCGGCGGAGACAGCCAGTCGCCAGACGGCAATTGCACCGCCAGTCCCGGCACTTCGGAGCGGGCGAGGATCGTCAGGAAACTGTTATCGGTATGAGGGCCGGCGCCGAAATCATTATCGTCCTGCTGTGTGGGTGGATAGTGCAGCATGCGCAAGGTGGCGTGGTTTTCATCGGAAAAATAGGGTGTAAACGTGTCTTTCGGCATATTCAGCGCGACGGCGAAGGCGGGCAGCATGCGTTGGGCTAAGGCGTTTAACGCGCTGAAATAACCCGTTACGCCATCGCGAAATCCGGGGAGGTTTTCCGGCCAGTAATTGTGTCCGCGCATCGGGGTCTTGTTGATCACGTCAGGATGGTCCGGCCCCCGGTCATGGGTGACGAAGAAAGATTCATTCTGATTCGGTTTTGTCGCCTTGTGCACGGTTGAATGCGCCTGGATGCTGGTGTTCATCGCCAGATAGCCGACATTGTACTGGTCGAGCGTCAGTTTGGTTTTGTCCGCCAGCGGAAGTGCGTGAAATCGTTTGTGCTCGGCGAAGGCGCGGTCAATGACCGTGTCGGATACGCCGTGGTTTTTGATGTAGAAAAAACCGGTCGTCTCACACGCGGCCCCGATTTTCGACGCCAGCGCCGCCAAAGCGCCGTCTTTGCTATTGGCGTTGGGGCCATTGGAGCTGGGGTCGCTGGAGTTGGAGCCGTTGAAGTAGGGGCCGAGGTCGATAATCGGCAATTGGGCGAGCGCCGCATCGATATCCTGAGGCGCGTTTTCCTTGAACAAATGCATGTCGCGATCCTTTGAACTGAAGTCCACGGGCGTCTGCGTGTCGATATGCTACCTTGATATGGCGCGCTTTGAAAAGGCGCTGGTTGAACGTGGGGGTCGTTGTGCGTCAATCAGCGACCAAACGCATAGGGTTGTTTGGACCGCGCGCTGGCCGCCGCCCGCAACAATTCACCGTCGCGGGTTACCGCGCAGACCCGGCCTTGAGACCAGTCTTCGCCTATTGTCACGTCATGCCCGCGCGCGCGGAGATCCGCCACGACGTCATCGCTGAACCGCCCTTCGAGAGTAAGCGACTTAAGCGCCGCCATCTTGGGATAGAACGATCCGGGAAAATGCGCGGTGTTGAAGGTCGGGCAGTCGATGGCGGCCTGAAGGTCGAGTTCGTGGTGCACATGACGCAGGAAGAATTGCAGCGCCCATTGATCCTGTCTGTCGGCGCCCGGCGTGCCAAACGCCATATAGGGTTTGCCATCGCGATTGGCGAAGCCGGGGCTCAAGGTCGTGCGTGGTCGTTTGCCCGGTGCGATGCCGCCGGGCGTGCCCTCTTCCAGCGTAAAAATCTGGCCCCGATTCGACAGGGAAAACCCAAGTTCCGGAACCGTGGGAGAGCTTCGCAGCCAGCCGCCGCTAGGCGTGACGGAGACCATGTTGCCAAATTGATCAACGATATCGAGATGCACAGTGTCGCCGGTATCAATCGCGGTGGACTCAATGTTATCCATTACGGGCGTTGGTGGGCCGCCGTCCTGGACCGCCATGCGCCGCCCGTCGGGTAAGCCATAGACGACGGGGCCACCGTGATTGTTGATGGCGCCCGGTCTAATGTCGCCCGAGGCGTCATGACCGACCAGCTTTCGACGGGCGTCGTTATACCGTGTCGACAACAAGGGCGTCATGGGGACGTCGACAAAATTAGGGTCGCCGTAAAACCGCTCCCGGTCGGCGAAAGCCAGCTTGGCGCATTCGGTGACGGTGTGGACGAAATCCGCGCCGTCCGGCGCCATGGCGCCCAGGTCGAATCCCTTCAGCAACGCCAATTGTTGCAGCATAACGGGGCCTTGCGACCAGGGCCCCGCCTTGAAGACGGTGTAGCGGCCGTAATCCAGCGACGCGGGGGCTTCTATCTGCGTCCGCGCGGCGGCCATGTCGTCTCCGGTCATCAACCCGCCATGGCGCTCGCCAGACGTGTCGAGAAATTCGTTTTCGCGGCAGAACCGATCCACTGCATC
>JAESSL010000266.1 GCA_016764135.1 Alphaproteobacteria bacterium | reverse complement strand
CGGCGTATATCTGGTGTCCGATGGATCTAACAAGCCCTATCGCTGTAAAATCAGGGCGCCTGGGTTTGCCCATCTTCAAGCCATGGATTTTATGTGCAAGGGCCATATGTTGGCCGATTCAGTTGCAATATTAGGCTCCATGGATGTCGTTTTTGGCGAGATTGACCGGTAAGGCGCGCGAGTAATGAGCGATACATTTGAATTTTCACCGGAAAACCTGGCGACGGCGCAACAAATCGTCGCGAAGTATCCAGAAGGACGCCAGGCAAGTGCTGTTTTACCGTTGCTGGATTTGGCGCAGCGGCAAAATAGTGGTTGGGCGAGTGACGCGGTGATGGACGCCGTGGCAAGGTTTCTGGATATGCCGCGTATACGGGTCGTTGAGGTGGCGAGCTTCTATACGATGATCAGTATGAAGCCCGTCGGGAAGTATTTGCTACAATTTTGTACGACAACGCCGTGCTGGCTTCGCGACTCGGACGCCGTTCTGGCAGCGACTGAGGAACATCTGGGCGTTCGGTTGGGCCAAACGACCGATGACGGCATGTTTTCGTTGCTGGAAGTAGAGTGTCTTGGCGCCTGCGTAAATGCGCCAATCGTCCAGATCAATGATGACATGTATGAAGATTTGACCGCAGACAGTATCGTTTCGGTGCTGAAAGCGCTAAAAGCGGGTGAAACGCCGCCCTATGGTACGCAAATCGGGCGACAGACATCTGCGCCGGATGGCGGCGCAAAAGTATTGAATGACATGACATTTTCGGAAGACTGACGGATATGCTTCAAGATAAAGATCGTATCTTTACCAATCTATATGGATTGCATGATCCCTCGCTTGATGGCGCACGAATTCGCGGCGACTGGCGAGACACCAAGGAAATTCTCGCGAAGGGGCGGGATTGGATCATTGAGGAGATGAAATCTTCCGGCTTGCGCGGTCGTGGCGGCCCTGGCTTCCCGACAGGCCTGAAATGGTCCTTTATGCCCAAGGAAATCGGAGATCGCCCACATTACCTCGTTGTGAATGGCGACGAAAGCGAGCCGGGCACCTGCAAGGATCGTGATATTTTGCGCCATGATCCGCATAAACTGGTGGAAGGCTGTCTGTTAGCCGGATTCGCGATGAACGCGCACGCAGCTTATATTTACATTCGGGGCGAGTTTGTTAACGAAGCAGCCGCCCTTCAGCGCGCTATCGACGAAGCTTATTCGGCTGGATTGGTTGGCCCGGACGCCTGTGGCTCGGGGTGGGCGTTTGACGTTTATGTGCACCGTGGCGCCGGCGCTTATATCTGCGGTGAAGAAACGGCGTTGCTGGAAAGTCTGGAAGGGAAAAAGGGCCAACCTCGCTTGAAGCCGCCATTCCCGGCAATGTCCGGTCTGTATGGTTGCCCCACGACTGTGAATAATGTTGAGACGATCGCGGTCGCGCCGACAATTCTTCGGCGGGGCGCTGACTGGTTTTCCAGTTTTGGACGGGAAAATAACCGCGGAACGAAGGTTTTTTGCATTTCCGGACACGTTAACAACCCCTGTAACGTTGAAGAAGAAATGTCGATTCCGCTGAAAGAGTTGATTGAAAAACACGCAGGCGGCGTCCGTGGCGGATGGGATAATCTTTTAGCGGTGATCCCTGGGGGCAGTTCGACGCCAATGTTGCCCAAACATATTTGCGATGATGTTCTGATGGATTTTGATTCCCTGAAAGAGCAACAAACCGGGCTGGGAACGGCCGGGTTAATCGTTATGGATAAATCCACGGATATCGTGAAAGCCATTGCCCGCCTAGCGTATTTTTACAAACATGAGAGTTGTGGCCAATGTACGCCCTGCCGGGAAGGTACGGGCTGGATGTGGCGGATTTTGGAACGCATGGTTACGGGCGACGCCGAAATCGACGAAATCGATTTGCTGTTAGACGTCTCCAAACAAATTGAGGGCCATACAATTTGTGCGCTGGGCGACGGTGCGGCTTGGCCCGTCCAGGGGTTGATTCGTCTTTTTCGCGGTGAAATTGAGCATCGTATTCTAAAACGCAAAGGCGTAACCGGTCAGCCTGCGGCTGCGGCGGCGGAATAGGGACGCGATAATGCCAAAACTAACCGTCGACGGTGTTGAAATCGAGGTTGAGAATGGGCTAACCGTGCTTCAGGCCTGCGAACAGGCGGGCGTGGAAATTCCCCGGTTTTGCTACCATGAGCGCCTGTCCATTGCGGGTAACTGTCGGATGTGCCTGGTTGAGGTGAAGCCGGGACCGCCGAAACCGCAGGCGTCCTGCGCCCTACCGGCAGGCGAGGGGATGGAGATCATCACCAATTCGCCAATGGTCAAAAAGGCGCGCACCGGCGTCATGGAATTTTTGCTGATCAATCATCCTCTCGATTGTCCAATATGTGATCAGGGCGGTGAGTGCGACTTGCAGGATCAGGCAATGGGGTACGGCCATAGTGGGAGCCGGTACACCGAAGACAAACGTGCGGTTTCCGAAAAATATATGGGTCCATTGATCAACACGATTATGACCCGCTGCATACACTGCACCCGTTGCGTTCGTTTCTCCACAGAGGTTGGTGGCGTTACGGATATGGGGATGGTCAATCGGGGCGAAAACGCGGAAATTACGACCCTCGAAAAGGCAGTGTCATCGGAATTGTCCGGTAACGTCATCGATCTGTGTCCGGTCGGCGCGTTGACCTCGAAACCTTATTCCTTCATGGCGCGATCCTGGGAATTGCAGAAAACCGAAACCATCGACGTGATGGACGCCGTTGGCAGTAATATCCGCGTCGACGCACGTGGCAATGAAGTTATGCGAGTGCTGCCACGGTTGAACGAAGACGTGAATGAAGAGTGGATTTCGGACAAAAGCCGATTCGCTTGTGATGGATTGCGTCGCCAACGGCTGGACAAGCCTTATCTTCGCGACAGTGACGGAAAATTAAACCCGGCTAGTTGGGATGAGGCTTTCGCGGCGATTGCTAAAAAACTCACGGGCGTATCTGGCGATAAAATTGCGGCGATTGTGGGCGATCTATGTGAGGTCGAATCCATGTACGCGCTGAAACAGTTGATGGCGAAACTTGGGTCGCAAAATATCGACTGCCGTCAGGATTCAGCCAAGCTCGATGCGAATGCGCGCGCTGGCTATTTGTTCAATACCGGTATCGCGAACGCTGAAGACGCGGACGTATGCCTCCTGATTGGCGCCAATCCAAGAATTGAAGCGCCCTTGGTGAATACACGCCTGCGCAAAGGTTGGCTTTCGGGCGGTATGCGTATCGGCGTTGTCGGGCAGCGCCATGATTTTACCTATGATTACGATCATTTAGGCGCAGGCGCGCAGACTTTACAGGAGATTGCGGACGGAACACATTCCTTTGCAGATGTCCTGAAAGCCGCCAAGCGACCGATGCTCATTATAGGCATGGGCGCGTTAACGGGTGAGGACGGCGCCGCTGTGCCGGCGACGGCGCGCACAATTGCAGAAACATGTGGGTTGGTGCGCGACGATTGGAACGGCTTCAATGTCCTTAATACTGCTGCATCCCGGGTGGGTGCTCTGGACATAGGGTTTACGCCAGGGCCGGATGGGTTAAATGTAGAGTCAATTTTAGCTGAAGCGGAAACAGGTGACATCGGTCTGGTGTATTTACTTGGTGCAGACGAAATCGATATGTCGCGTCTGGAAAAGGCTTTCGTCGTTTATCAGGGGCATCATGGCGACGCAGGCGCGCATGTTGCCGACGTTATCTTGCCCGGCGCCGCCTATACCGAAAAAGATGGCATCTATGTAAATCTGGAAGGTCGCGTCCAGATGGGCCGCCGCGCTGTTTTCCCACCAGGGGAAGCGCGTGAAGACTGGACCATCCTTCGCGCGTTATCCGCCGTACTTGGAAAAACGCTTCCGTTTAATACCGCAACGGAATTGCGCGGTATGCTGCACGCAGAGTATCCGCATTTCACGAAAGTGGATTCCTGTGAGCCAGCCGCGTGGGAAAATTTCGGAGCGCCGGGGACATTATCGAAGACGCCGTTCGGGCTGACGATCGAGAATTTTTATATGACCGATCCCATTAGCCGCGCTTCGGAGACAATGGCCGCTTGCACTCGGGATTTCGCCTCTGATAACGGGGAGGCGAGCGGTACAAATGGTTGAGTTTTGGGACATCTACGCGTGGCCGACGATCGTTACAGTTTTTTATATCATTTGTATTGTCGCGCCTTTACTCGGTGCGGTCGCCTATCTGACATTGGCTGAAAGAAAAGTCATCGGTTGGATGCAATACCGTAAAGGCCCTAATGTCGTGGGTCCTTTTGGGTTATTACAGCCCATGGCCGACGGCATGAAGCTGATGTTCAAGGAAACAATCATTCCGTCTGGCGCCAACCCGATTTTATTTGTTGCCGCGCCAATGGTGACCTTTGTCCTGAGCCTTATCGCATGGGCGGTGATACCGTTTGATTCGGGCGTGGTGTTATCGAACATTAATGTCGGCATTTTATACCTTTTCGCAATTTCGTCTCTCGGGGTGTACGGCATCATCATGGCGGGGTGGTCGTCAAATTCAAAATATGCCTTCCTGGGCGCTTTGCGATCCGCTGCACAGATGATTTCTTACGAAGTTTCAATGGGTTTCGTAATAATTACGGTGCTTATTTATGTCGGATCATTAAATCTTTCGTCCATTGTAGAAGCGCAGTCCGGTGGGTTCTGGAACTGGCATTTCTTTGGTCTGTTATTCCCGATGTTCATTATTTTCTTTGTTTCCACGTTGGCGGAAACAAACCGGGCGCCATTTGATTTGCCTGAAGCAGAAGCCGAACTGGTTTCCGGCTATAATGTTGAATATTCATCGATGACGTTCGCAATGTTCTTTCTTGGGGAATACGCGAATATGATTTTGATGTGCGCGATGACGTCAATGTTGTTCCTCGGCGGATGGATGTCGCCCTTCGACTTCGCGCCATTTACCTGGGTACCCGGGTCAATCTGGTTCGCCGGTAAAATTGCATTCTGTCTTTTTGTTTTTCTTTGGATACGAGCGACATTCCCCCGCTATCGCTATGACCAACTTATGCGGTTGGGTTGGAAAGTGTTTCTACCAATTTCCCTCATCTGGGTAGTCCTCGTTGCGGGGTGGGTTGTCTTTGGCGGTGATAAGGTTGGCGTATGATGGTGAGTATAATGATGAAATCGGATTTAATCGTCGGAGCCTATGGAGGGTTGCCTGATGCTTGATAGTACAGCGCGGTCTTTTTTGTTGATTGAGCTTGTTCAAGGCATGGCTTTGACCTTGAAGGTAATGTTCCGTCCGAAGCACACGATCAACTACCCTTATGAAAAAGGACCTCTTTCACCAAGGTTCCGGGGGGAACATGCCTTGCGCCGTTACCCAAACGGCGAAGAGCGTTGCATTGCTTGCAAATTATGTGAAGCCGTGTGCCCCGCCCAGGCGATTACGATTGAAGCGGAGCCGCGAGAAGACGGATCTCGCCGTACGACACGCTACGATATCGATATGACGAAATGCATATATTGCGGGTACTGTCAGGAAGCATGTCCGGTAGACGCTATTGTTGAAGGCCCCAATTTTGAATTCGCGACGGAAACACGCGAAGAACTTTTTTATAACAAAGACAAGCTTTTAGCGAACGGGGATCGTTGGGAATCGGAAATTGCGTCTAACATTGCTTTGGACGCGCCGTACCGCTAAACACATCGCGCAGGTTTGAGGGAACCGCTTATGGTTAAAGTGTGCTGTAAGCGACAAGGGGATTAAATGATCATTCAAGGATTGGCGTTTTACCTGTTTGCATTCGTAGCGGTGGCTGCGGGCGCAATGGTAATATTGTCCAGAAATCCCGTTCACTCTGTTTTGTTTTTGATCTTGGCGTTTTTTAACGCCGCGGGTTTATTTGTATTGATGGGCGCGGAATTTCTCGCGATGGTTTTAGTCATCGTGTATGTTGGCGCCGTTGCAGTCTTATTCCTGTTCGTTGTCATGATGCTGGACATCAACTTTGTGGAAATGCGTGAAGGCGTCTTGCAATATTTGCCAATCGGCGCGCTGATCGGCGTCGTTCTTTTAGTGGAACTCATCGTCGTTGGCGGCGGATGGGTCGCAGCGCCGATCACAGGAGCAACACTGGGCGCTCCAACACCGCCAATAGACCAGGTGACTAATACCAAGGCATTGGGACATTTGGTTTATACGCATTATATCTACTTGTTTCAGGCGTGCGGGATGATCCTGCTGGTGGCCATGATAGGCGCGATTGTTCTGACCTTGCGGGATCGTGGTGGCGTACGCAAACAAAGTATCTCAGAGCAGGTTAACCGGAAGGTTGAAGACTCCATTGAAATCGTGAAAGTGCCTTCGGGGAGCGGCGTTTGATGTTGGAAATCGGACTCACGCATTATTTGACGGTCGCAGCGCTGCTCTTCACGTTGGGGCTCTTTGGAATATTTCTAAATCGAAAAAACGTCATTATCATCCTGATGTCGATTGAACTGATGCTGTTGGCGGTAAATATAAATTTCGTCGCGTTCTCGACATATTTGAACGATCTCGTCGGTCAGGTATTTGCCCTGTTTGTGCTGACCGTCGCCGCTGCCGAAGCCGCAATCGGGTTGGCGATATTAGTAGTTTATTACCGTAATCGCGGATCTATCGCCGTCGAAGACGTTAACACGATGAAAGGCTAGGGGACGGATGGAAGCTGCCGCCGTATTTTTGCCGCTCCTGGGAGCCTTTATTGCAGGGTTCTTTGGCAAAATTATCCACGACCGAGGCGCCGAACTGGTGACTTGTGCGTGTATGGTTCTGTCCGCGCTGATCTCATATTATTTGTTTTACGATGTCGCTTTAAGTAGCAACCCAAGAACAATTTTACTCCTGTCCTGGGTCTCTTCCGGGGATTTGTCGTTCGATTGGTCGTTGAAAGTCGATACGTTGACGGCGGTCATGTTGATGGTGGTGACCACGGTGTCTGCCGTTGTGCATATTTATTCCATCGGATATATGCATCACGACAAGTCGGTTGCGCGGTTCTTCGCATATCTCAGCCTGTTTACTTTCTTTATGCTGATGCTCGTGACCTCGGAAAATTTGGTTCAGATGTTTTTTGGCTGGGAAGGGGTTGGGCTATGTTCCTACCTCCTGATCGGCTTCTGGTTCGATAAACCATCGGCAAACGCCGCTGCAATAAAAGCGTTTTTGGTCAACAGGGTAGGGGATATTGGTTTCGCCCTGGGTATATTCGGCGTCTATGTCCTGTTTGACACTGTGTCGTTTGATGAAATCTTCGCGGTGGCGCCGTCGATGAGCAATGCGACTCTGGAGTTCCTGGGGACGGAATACCACGCACTGACAGTGCTTTGTCTGTTACTCTTCCTGGGCGCGATGGGAAAATCCGCGCAATTGGGGCTGCACACATGGCTACCGGACGCCATGGAAGGACCGACGCCAGTTTCCGCGTTGATTCACGCCGCGACAATGGTGACCGCAGGCGTCTTCATGGTATGCCGCCTGTCACCGTTATTCGAGCAGTCCGAGACCGCGTTAATGGTTGTTACTGTTGTTGGCGCATCGACGGCGTTTTTCGCGGCGACTGTCGGGCTGACCCAAAATGACATTAAGCGGGTCATTGCGTATTCAACCTGCTCCCAACTTGGATATATGTTCTTTGCCGTAGGGGTGTCTGCGTACCCGGCTGCGATGTTCCATCTCATGACCCATGCCTTCTTTAAGGCGTTACTTTTTCTGGGTTCCGGTTCGGTCATTCACGCTATGTCTGACGAACAGGATATGCGCAAAATGGGCGGTCTCTACAAATTGATACCAGTAACCTATGGGCTGATGTGGATCGGAAGTCTTGCGCTTGCTGGAGTCGGGATTCCTGGCACCTCCATTGGATTTGCAGGGTTTTTCTCCAAAGACGTTATTATTGAATCGGCCTTCGCTGCGCATACCGCTGTTGGTTCTTACGCGTTCTGGCTTGGTATCGCAGCGGCCTTCATGACAGCTTTTTATTCGTGGCGCCTGTTATTCATGACGTTTCATGGAAAGCCGCGTTGTGATGAAAAAACGCTCGCGCATGTTCATGAATCGCCAAAAATTATGCTGGTACCGCTTTTCCTTTTAGCTGTTGGCGCGGTATTCGCCGGCGTGGCGGGGTATTCCATCTTTGTCGGTGAGGGTATGGAGGCGTTCTGGGGCGACTCAATACTCATCTTGCCCTCGCACTCTGCGCTTGCGGATGCGCATCATGTTCCGCTTTGGGTGAAAATTGCGCCGCTTGCGATGGTCGCCGCCGGTATTACGCTGGCCTATTGGATGTATATTCGTAATACGGCTTTGCCAAAGGCTTTTGCTGAAAAAATTCGACCGCTTTACCTATTTTCTTATAACAAATGGTATTTTGACGAGTTGTAACGCGATCCTGGTGAAACCTGCTTTTTACCTAGGGCGGAGCCTATGGAAAGCGGGAGACGGCGCGTTGATTGATGGCGTCGGACCTGATGGCGTGGCGGCGGCGACGAAAGGGCTCGCTGCTAAAGCAAGCCAATTGCAAAGCGGATTCCTGTACCATTACGCGTTTGCGATGCTGATTGGCGTCGTTGGACTTGTAACCTGGTATCTTTACACGGCAAGCGCGGGTTAAAGGTGATGATGAGCGATTTTCCTTTACTGAGCGTAACGATATTCACCCCGTTGGCGGGCGCATTGGCGATAATGCTGTTTGTGCGGGGGCCTGAAGAAATTGTCGCACGGAATGCGAAATGGGGCGCGTTGTGGGTTTCGCTGTTTACGTTTGGATTTTCACTCCTGATTTGGGTGAATTTTAATAACGAAACGGCGGCGTACCAATATGTTGAACGGCATGATTGGATGCCGGATTTTAACATCAGCTATCACGTTGGCGTCGATGGCATTTCGATGTTCTTTGTCCTGCTATCAACCTTATTAACGCCGATATGCATATTGGCGAGTTGGGATTCGATAAAGTTTCGCGTTAAAGAATTCATGATCGCATTCCTGGTTCTTGAAACCATGATGGTCGGCATGTTTTGCGCCCTCGACTTTGTCGTGTTCTACATCTTCTTTGAAGCCGTCTTGATCCCGATGTTCCTTATCATTGGCGTCTGGGGCGGCAAACGACGGGTCTACGCTGCGTTCAAATTTTTCCTCTACACATTGCTTGGCTCGGTCTTGATGCTGCTGGCCATCATTGCGATGTATATCGAGGTGGGTACGACGGACATCCCAACGATAATGAAGCATACCT
>JAESSL010000265.1 GCA_016764135.1 Alphaproteobacteria bacterium | reverse complement strand
TTGATTTCGTATGCAATGCGCGGCGGCTCTGTCGCGTTGCCGATAGTGGCGAAGTCCGGCGCGCCGCTGGTGTTTCGACGGTGGCGGGAGGGCGACCAAATGGATAGCGGGCCCTTTGGCATTGCAGAACCGAAACAATCCGCTGAAGTCCTGCGTCCCGATGTGCTTCTTGTACCGTTATTAGCGTTTGATCGCGTCGGGTACCGGTTGGGTTATGGCGGCGGATTTTATGACCGAACGTTGCGCGAACTTCGGGCGCTGAAGCCGGTCCTGGCGATTGGCGTCGCTTTTGCGGCGCAGGAAACGCCGGAGACGCCGCGTGGGTCGATGGACGAGAAACTCGACTGGGTTATAACCGAGCGGGAAGCGATTGAAATATTACGGGGCGATGATCCGTCCGAACAAGGAGTGTAAGGCGAGGTGAGGGTACTTTTTTGCGGCGATATCGTGGGGCGTGCGGGCCGGGACGTGGTGGTGAACTCACTACCCGCATTACGACGGGACTTACGGGTCGACTTTGTCGTGGCGAATGCGGAAAACGCAGCGCACGGGTTTGGTATGACCGAGAAGATCTGCCTGGATCTGTTTGACGCCGGGGTCGATGTGATCACCGGGGGAAACCATACTTGGGACAAAGCGGAGATTATTCCGTTTATGGAGCAGGACAAACGCATGTTGCGCCCCCTCAACTTTCCACCTGGCACGCCGGGTCGCGGCGCGGGGACTTATACGGATGGGCGGGGACGGCGCATTCTTGTCGTCAACATTATGGCGCGGTTGTTCATGGAATTGCTGGACGATCCCTTCCGCGCCATCGAAGACGTTTTGCCGCTGGGGCTGCCCAAACACGCCAAATACGAGGCGGTCCTGATAGATCTGCATGGGGAGGCTACAAGTGAAAAAATGGCGTTTGCCCATATGGTCGACGGACGCGCGACGCTTGTGGTCGGTACGCACACACATGTGCCTACCGCCGACGCGATGATCCTGGACGGCGGTACGGCGTTTCAAAGCGACGCCGGTATGTGTGGGGATTACAACTCCGTCATCGGCATGACGAAGGAACCGTCGATCAATACTTTTTTGCGGAAATTTCCCCGGCAACGCATGAGCCCAGCTGAAGGCGAGGGAACGTTATGCGGGGTTCTAGTGGAAAGCGATGACAGAACGGGTCTGGCCGCGTCCATCGTTCCGGTTCGTATCGGCGGAAGGCTCATTCAAACAGGGAACACTGTTGAGGCGTAACGGTCAGGTGTTTCTGGAAAAAGCGCAGCAGGTAATAAGGGGTTGCTCAAAGCATTTCGCCGGAACGGTTGTCCCTAAGCTTGCCCCAGAGCAGATAGTTTGCCTCTAAAGCGGGACCGAAGCTTGTCAGTCGGAAAGCTTCGTCACCGCGAGGCCCAGGCTCTTTGAAATCGCCTGTCCTATTTCTCCGCCATCCCCTACCATTTTGCCTGCAATCACCGCTCGAATCGCGTCTATATGAGCGCGAATGAGGGACAGCGCGTTGCCATCGCAGGAGTCCAGATTTTCCGAATAGCTGCACAGCGACGCTGCAATATCCGTGACGAGATCATATCCAAACGTGCCGCCCTGTCCTTTGATATTGTGGGAAATTTTAAAAATATCCCCCATCGATTTGGCGTGACTTCCGGGGTTCTTTACCATTCCATCAACAATATCAGATAGATGATCAAGCTCCGCTTTGGATTGATTGGTGAACATCGTGGTGTGCGCCTCCACGATTTCCTCGGCGGCGCGCAACATTTCTGCAGATATTTGCCCGCCTCCGGAAACCCGGGACGCCAGGGTGTTTGGGGGATGGATTATCTCGAAATTTCCACCCTTGACTTCACCGCTTTCTATTACTGCTTCAGACTCCATGATGAGTCTTTCCTTTAACTAGAAGAGGTAAGTTTATATGCTGTCGATGTAAATATGGCCTAGTAAGTTTTATTAGTCAACAACTGGGCTTTTACTAGTCGCTATTCTGACGCCGATCGGCGCCCATGAACTCGCGGACAACTCGTCGGCGGTCTGGGCCAAAATAGGAAGATGTCCGAACAAAAGGTCGGGGATCTTCGATGATGCCGACAATTCTCGAATACAGCGAATTCGCCGTCACCGGTTTGGCGAGAAACTCCGTAACGCCGCAATCCCGGGCTTCCAGAATTCGGTTCCGCTGGGTGTGGGCGGTTAGCATAATGATGGGTACAAAGGGATTGGGGCTGTCTGCGGCCGTCCGCACCATCTTGGTGAACTCGATCCCGTCCAGAGGGTCCATGGGCCAATCCGTAATGACGAAATCCGCCGGGAAATGTCGCAATTCCGCATAGGCGCGACTGCCATCGGACGCAGTCGCGACGTTCTCAATGTTGAACGCGAACAGAATATCGCGAACCAGCGCACGCATCGCCTGATCGTCTTCGACCAGTAATACATTCAGGCGTTCCAGATTATATGCCATAGAGTCAGTCGCCTACTATGTCGCGCCGATATGGGATGGGCTGGGTTGAACAAGTGCGCAAACGACCAAGGGGCTCGTTTGCGCACTGCTTTGCGATGGCGATGGCGTTTTTTGATGGCCCATCATGGCGAAATAGCTCTTGTGACGAAGAAGCGACATGAAATTTTGTTCTACCCGTTTAAAGCGCACCATGAAAGTACATATCGCGCGTAAAAAGGCTTCGATTTAGGACAGGTGCAAACTTTTGATTACGAAAAGGTGCGGATTGGTTGTTACCAGTCTAGTAAATGATCGTTAACAACCTGATAATTGAAAAAAGGCGTTCCGCATCTCGTTCGATTTTTTACGATGAACGGCGGATCGACCAAAATGATTTTGGTGAAATGCAAAATTCGTCGGCGCCGGTCAAATTGTTGCCATAATAGGTCGATAGATTTATCACTCTGACCGTGCGCCAGAATACAATATCTGGTATAGTTCGCGTAAATTTACGCATATTCTAGAGTCTAACGAACAGAAAGTTGCAGGGGACGCATGGCGGGGCATTCAAAATTCAAAAACATCATGTATCGGAAAGGCGCGCAGGATAAAAAGCGCGCCGGGCTGTTTGGTAAACTGGGGCGCGAAATTACGGTCGCCTCGAAAGCGGGCGGTCCGGATCCGGATATGAATCCACGTCTCCGCACGGCGGTGCTGACGGCGAAGAAAAACAGCATGCCGAGCGACAATATAGATCGCGCGATCAAAAAAGGCTCCGGCGGGCTGGAAGGCGATGACTTTGAGGAAATCCGCTACGAGGGATATGGCCCGGGCGGGATCGCGATCATCGTTGAGACCTTGACGGACAACCGCAACCGCACGGCCTCCGAGGTGCGGTCCGCCTTTAATAAGCATGGCGGCAATATGGGCGAGACGGGTTCCGTCAGCTTCATGTTTGATCACGTCGGCGAAATTGTTTTTCAGAGTTCCGTCGGCGATTCAGACACTGTCTTTGAAGCGGCGCTGGAAGCGGGCGCAGAGGATGTGGCGTCCAGCGATGATGAGCACGCCATCACGTGCGCGACGGGAGATTTGCACGCGGTCAGCGCGGCGCTGGAAAAAGATCTGGGCGCGCCGGAATCTGCAAAGCTGGTGTGGCGTCCCCAAAATAATGTGCCGGTTGATGAAGGCGCGGCGTCGACCTTGTTGAAACTCGTCGAGGCGCTGGATGAAAGCGATGACGTACAGACGATATCGGCGAATTATGACATCGCGGACGATATTCTCGAACGTTTGATGTCGTGATTGGACGGATTCGTTTATGCGCTTGATTGGCCTTGATCCCGGATTGCGAAATACTGGCTGGGGGATTGTCGACGCCGTCGACAATCGACTGACCTATGTTGCGGATGGAACGGTCCGACCCAAGGTCAAACAGGCTTTGTCGGACCGGTTGCGTGATTTGCATGATGGTTTGGCGGCGGTGCTGGAGATGTACCAACCGGACGAGGCTGCCGTGGAAGAGACCTTCGTCAATAAAAATCCGGCATCGACGTTGAAGCTGGGCGAAGCGCGCGGCGTTGTCGTTCTGGCGCCGGCCCTCGCGGGGCTGGTTGTGGCCGAGTATTCCGCCAACAGGGTAAAAAAAGCGGTCGTCGGCGCTGGTCACGCCACAAAGGAACAGGTGCAGATGATGGTGAACCGTATACTGCCCGGCTGTTCATTCTCCAGCGCGGATTCTGCGGATGCGTTGGCCGTCGCCATTTGCCATGCGCATTATGCGGAAACCAGCCGCCGACTGGCGCGGGGCGCGCGATGATCGCGCGACTGCGCGGCCTTGTGGACCGCATTGGCGAAGGTCAGGTTGTGATTGACGTTGGCGGCGTGGGGTATCTGGTGTTTTGCTCAGGGCGGACGCTTTCCAGGCTGCCGGGAGTCGGAGAGGCCGCCATGCTGGAAATCGAGACTCATGTGCGGGAAGACCATATCCATTTATACGGCTTTGCGGAAATGGCGGAATGGGAATGGTTTCGCTTGTTGACCAAGGTTCAGGGCGTGGGCGCCCGCGTTGCGCTGGCTATCCTGACGGTGTTGGCGCCGGATGAATTACTGCAGGCCATGGCGGCGCAGGATAAGGCGGCGTTGACGCGCGCCAGCGGCGTTGGTCCCAAACTGGCAGGGCGCATTGCCATCGAATTGAAAGACAAGGTCGGCGCCATGGCGTTGGGCCCGTTGGCGGGATTGAGCGACAAAAACAATAACGATGGTTCCGCCGGCGCCGCGGATGAAGCCGTCTCCGCTCTTGTTAATCTCGGATATTCCAGAAGCGAGGCCTTCCGGGCTGTAAGTCAGGCGAACCACGATCTGGGCGGCGTCGCGCCGCTCGATGAGCTGATCAAAGCGGGCCTCAAGGAGCTTGTTTCGTGACGGCGCCGTCGGATTACGGGGCGTCCAGTTCAGGGGGGCCGGATATGGACGCGGACCGTTTGGTGACGGGGGACTTTGGCGATGAGGACGCGCCGGAGTCGCATCTACGGCCACAACGGCTGGCGGATTTTATCGGTCAGGAAAGTGTTCGGCAAAATTTAGGGGTCTTTATCGAAGCGGCGCGCAGCCGCTCGGAAGCCCTCGATCACACCATATTTTTTGGTCCGCCGGGATTGGGCAAAACCACGTTGGCGCAAATCGTTGCTCGTGAAATGTCGGTCGGATTCCGCGCAACCTCCGGGCCGGTTCTAGCCAAGGCAGGCGACCTTGCTGCAATCTTGACGAATTTACAGCCGCTTGATGTGCTCTTTATCGATGAAATCCACCGTTTGAATCCGGCGGTGGAGGAAATTCTGTACCCCGCGATGGAGGATTTTCAGCTCGATCTGATTATCGGCGAAGGCCCGGCTGCACGGTCCATACGCATTGATCTGCCGCCCTTTACCCTCGTCGCAGCGACAACGCGGACCGGATTGATTACCACGCCGTTGCGAGAGCGGTTTGGCATCCCCTTACGGCTGAATTTTTATTCGGTCGATGAGTTGAAAAGCGTTGTGGAGCGCGGCGCCACCGTTCTGGGGGTTGAGGTGACCGGGGAGGGCGCGATTGAAATAGCGCGCCGCAGCCGGGGAACGCCGCGCGTCGCCGGGCGCCTTTTACGCCGTGTTCGGGATTTCGCCGCCGTTGCCGGGGATACGTTGATTGACGCTAAGGTCGCCGACGCCGCGTTAGGGCGGCTTGACGTCGACCGTGAAGGGTTCGACGCCATGGACCGGCGCTTTCTGCGCTGCATCGCCGAATCCTATGGCGGAGGCCCTGTTGGTGCGGAGACCCTGGCGGTGGCGTTGGCCGAACAGCGCGACGCCATCGAAGAGGTCATCGAGCCCTATCTGATCCAGAGTGGATTGGTGCAACGAACGCCTCGGGGCCGTATGTTGACCGCCAATGGTTGGCGTTATCTTGGCTTGTCGGCGCCCGCGACCCTGCCGAATGCGGCGCAACTTAATTTATTGAATGAAGATGACGCTTCGTCCGAAGGCGGGCCGAATGACTGAATGCGGTCGGGAGCATATGAATGGGCTGCGTGTGTATTACGAAGACACCGACGCCGCCGGAATTGTGTATTACGCAAATTATCTAAAATTTGCAGAGCGCGCACGCACCGAGTTTCTACGCTCCCTTGGCGGAGAGCATCGCGCCATGAAAGACGCTCTCGGCGTTTCGTTCGTCGTACGGTCCGTTTCAGCGGATTACGATCGACCGGCGCGGCTGGACGATGAACTGGCGGTTCGGACGAGCCTGACAAAATTGGGCGGCGCGTCCATGACGATGACGCAAAATGTCGAATGTGAGGCGCGGACACTCGTGAAGATGTCCGTTCGTCTGGCCTGTGTGGGCGAAGGCGGCAAACCGGTGCGGATGCCGGCGGAACTGCGCGCGGCGTTACATTCTTTCCAACAAGCACGATAGCGAGGCGCGTTAATGGAGCAAACTGTAATTGAGGCTTCCATGCTGGCGGGTTCGACCGCGGGCGTTGAAATGTCGATCTGGGGCCTGTTCGTTCAGGCGACCTTGATTGTCAAAGCCGTCATGCTGGTGTTGATTTTCGCCTCGGTATGGTCCTGGGCGATTATTATTGAAAAGGTCTGGCGGCTGCGGAAGCTTGACGCCAGCGCATCGCGTTTTGAAGACATGTTCTGGTCGGGTGGATCGCTGGACGAATTGTATGAGCGCGTGGGCGCCAACCCAACCAACCCGATGTCTGCAATCTTTACCGCCGCCATGCGCGAATGGCGGCGATCGACAGAATCCGGATTGGGACAGAACAGTTCGTCGCAGGGTTATTTGCAGCAACGGATCGACCGGGTCATGCAGGTTAGTTTGAGTCGTGAAATGGCCCATCTGGAGCGCTATATGACGTTTCTGGCGTCGGTCGGGTCGACGGCCCCATTTGTGGGATTGTTTGGCACTGTCTACGGCATCATGAACAGTTTTCAATCCATCGCGATGACGAAGCAGACCAGCTTGGCAGTGGTTGCACCAGGGATCGCCGAGGCGCTCTTTGCGACCGCGCTGGGGCTTGTCGCCGCCATTCCGGCGGTCGTCGCTTATAATAAAATTTCAACGGATCTTGGCCGTTACGCCGGTCGTCTGGAATCGTTTGCCGGTGAATTCAGCGCTATTTTGTCTCGCCAGTTCGAGGAGGCCTGATCCGTGGCGGGACAACCAATGGGCGGATTTTCGCGCGGCGGACGGTACAAATATACCGTGATGTCGGAAATCAACGTGACGCCCTTTGTCGATGTTATGCTGGTGTTGTTGATTGTGTTTATGGTGACCGCGCCGCTCATGAGCGTTGGCGTGCCTGTCGATTTACCCAAAACCAAGGCGGCGCTGATTACCCAAAGCGATGAGCCTCTCGTGGTGTCCATCGACGCCGAAAATCGCATTTATATTCAAGATACGCTCGTCCCACTGGAGAAGCTGGCGCCGAGACTGATCGCGATTACCGGTTCAAATCCAAATATTCGGATTTTCGTGCGCGGGGATAAATCCATTGAGTACGGCGCCGTGATGATGGTCATGGGACGGGTGAACGCAGCCGGGTTTAAAAAAGTTTCACTCCTGGCGGAATTGCCGACGGAACCGGTGAAGGCGAAATAGGCGTTGAATGAAAATTACCGCTCTCCTGTCCGCTTTTTTCCACCTGGCGATTGTGCTGTTCGCCTGGTTGGGCTTGCCCTCGGCGCAGCCAATGCCGATGCAGGCGGTTTCGATCGAGGTGGAAATCGTCTCCGAAGACATGTTGAAGGCGCGACAGCCCAAGA
>JAESSL010000264.1 GCA_016764135.1 Alphaproteobacteria bacterium | reverse complement strand
GTCCCAGAACGCCCAGGAGGCAAACCCAGATCATGGGCAACCCGGCCAGAAACCATTGCGCAAACCAGACCACGGAAATCACGATGGATTGTCCAACATCGGGCTGCAGCAATAACAGCGCGATCACGACGACATAAAGTCCTGCGGCGATCCAGTATCCGGGGATCTCCGCGCCCAGTCGACGGGCGGAAAAAATCCAGGCGGCGACCACGGCGAAAGCCGGTTTGATGAATTCCGAGGGTTGCAGGGAAAATCCGCCGAGGGGCAGCCAGCGTTGGGCGCCTTTGATTTCAGGGCCGATGATCAGCGTCAGCACCAAGAGTATGATCGAACCGATGAAGGCCCCGACCGCCAGACGACGCACGCGACGCACAGACAGCATGGACACCGCAAACAGGATTGCGGCGGCGGGCGCCAGAATCATAGCCTGTCGGCGCACGAAATGTAGGGGATCGAGACCAATACGCTCCGCCACGGGCGGGCTGGCGGTGGCGATGAGCATGATTCCAAACGCGGCGAGGATTCCAAAACCGAGCAAAGTCCAGCGGTCTACGGTCCACCACCAGCGGCCAAAAATAGAACTGTCGTCGCGTGCGATTGCGGGCATCAGAGACGCGCCTCCCCGCAAGCGACGTGTTGTAAATCCCGGACGATGGCGGCGAAAGCGTCGCCGCGCGCCTCGAAATTCGGAAACTGGTCATATGACGCGCAGGCGGGCGACAGTAGGACGACTTTGTTGTCGCCGGAATCCCGTTGGGCCATGGCGTGGGCGGCGCGCAAGGCGGTGTCCAAATCGCCGGACATGTCATGGGGCGTCTTGCCGTCGATAGCGGCGTGAATTTCATCCGCCGCCGCGCCAATCAGGAAAGCGTGTTGGACATGGGGCAAATAGGGGGAGAGCTGGTCGAGCCCGCCATCCTTGCCCAGACCGCCCGCAATCCAGTAAATCGATTTGTAACTCGCCAGCGCGTTTGCGGTCGCGTCCGGGTTCGTGGCCTTGCTGTCATTGACGTATCGGACGCCGCCGATTTCCGCGATGATTTGCTGACGGTGGGGCAGGCCGGGATGGGTGCGCAAGCCTTTGATAATCGCGTCGACCGCAATGCCTGCGGACCGCGCCGCCGCATAGGCCGCTGCGGCGTTTTGATGATTGTGCCGACCGGGCAGGGTTTTAATATCGATCAGGGACATGACGGCGTCCGCGTCGCCGGACAGCGCATCATACAAGATCCCGTCCTTGGCGTAGACGCCGCCCGAGGGCGTGTTCGCGGCGGAAATGGGAATAACGTTCGGGCCGTTGCTGGCGCGGAGCTCTTCGAAAATCGCCAGCGCCTTCGGATCATCGATTCCGACAATGGCGATCCCGTTGGAATCCATGCCCGCAAAGATGCGTTTTTTGGCGGCGATATAACCGTCAAAATCGCCATGCCTGTCGATGTGGTCCGGGCTGATGTTAAGGAGCACAGCGATGTCGAATTTAAGTGTGTCCGTCAGGTCCAGCTGGAACGACGACATTTCAAGAATAAAGCTGCCATTGGCGCCCAACGCATCCAGGTCCAGCGCGGGAACGCCAAGATTGCCGCTGGTTTGGGCGGGGCGTTTCGCGGTCGCAAAAATATGCCCGATCAACGCCGTGGTCGTGGATTTTCCGTTGGTGCCGGTAATGCCGATAAAATGAGCGTTGGTTTGTTCGCGCGCCAGAAGTTCGATGTCGCCGATGATCGGCGTCCCGGCGGCGAGTGCGCTGGCTGCGACCGGATGGGGCGCTGGATGGGTCAGCGGAATGCCGGGGCTGAGAATAAGCGCATCGACGCCGTCCCAGACCATATCGGACAAATCCGTAACGGTGAAACCTTCCCGCGCGGCGGCGTCTCGACCGTTCGCGTTGTCGTCCCAAACCCGAACCGTCGCGCCGCCTTTCGTCAGGGCGCGCGCCGTCGCCAACCCGGATTTACCCAGGCCCATGACGGCGACCGTTTTACCGGAAAGGGAGTGGAGTGTGATCACAGCGCCCTATCTCAGCTTCAGGGTTGCGAGGCCGAACAACGCCAGCACGACGGCGATGATCCAGAACCGAATGACGATGGTTGACTCCGCCCATCCCTTTTTCTCGAAATGATGATGCAGCGGCGCCATGGCGAAGACGCGTTTCCCGGTCAACTTGAACGAGACGACCTGAACAATGACCGAGACCGTTTCCAGCACGAACAAGCCGCCAATGATGGCCAGCACCAGTTCATGTTTGGTGACAATGCTGATCGCGCCGAGCGCGCCGCCCATCGCCAGCGATCCGGTGTCGCCCATGAACACCATCGCAGGCGGGGCGTTGAACCATAAAAAGCCGAGGCTGGCGCCAACCATCGCACCGCAGAACACCGCCAGTTCCCCAACGCCGGGGATATAGTGGAGTTGCAGATATCCCGAAAACACCAGATTGCCGGTCAGATAAGCGATAAAGCCAAAGCAGGCCGCGGCGATCATCACCGGCACAATCGCCAATCCGTCCAGCCCATCGGTCAGGTTGACGGCGTTGGACGTGCCGACTAGCACGAACACCGCAAAGGGGATGAAAAACCAGCCCAGTTGAATGAGCAGGTCTTTGAAAAACGGCAAGGCCAATGCGCCGGACAAGGGCGCCTCGGTCGTCGACATGATCCAATACGCGGCGATGACCCCGATCAAAACCTGGAAAACCAGTTTGTACCGGCCTTTCAGGCCTTTGGAGTTGCGTTTGGTCAACTTGAGATAATCATCCGCAAACCCGATGGCGCCAAAGCCGACGGTGACGAACATCACCAACCAGACAAACTGGTTGTGAATATCCGCCCAAAGCACCGTGCTGACGGTGATGGCGATCAAAATCAGAAAACCGCCCATCGTCGGCGTTCCGGCTTTCTTCAAATGGTTCTCGGGTACGTCTTCGCGAATATTGGAGGCGCCGCCCTGCCGACTTTTGAGCCAGTTGATGATGGTTGGCCCCAACACGAATGAGATTAGCAGCGCAGTCATTATCGCGCCGCCCGTGCGAAAGGTCAGATAGCGGAACAGATTGAAGATCTGAACATCGTCTGCGAGGGGAAAAAGAAGATTGAATAACATTGCCGCGCTTACCCGTTTATTTTTGTTGTTGTTGCGCGGATTGCGTCCACGATGACGGACATGCGACTGCCCAACGAGCCTTTGACCATGACCACGTCGCCCGCCGTCAAAGACGCTGCGATGTCCGACGCCGCGTCCTCGCTGGCCATCGCATGGCCCGCCGCCAGAGATTTCGGTAGCGCCTCATACAGGTGCGTCATGTCCGCGCCAATGGTGAAAATCAGGTCGATGTTGTTTTTTTCGACCGTGTCCGAAAGACGGGCGTGAAGCGCCGCGGAATCGGGACCAAGTTCGAGCATATCGCCCAGAATTGCGATGCGGCGCCCGTTGGTTTTCGCGGCGCCAAGGACGGTTAACGCCGCGCGCATGGAGGATGGTTTGGCGTTATAACTCTCGTCAATCAACGTAATGTCGCCGGTGGAAACAGGGATGATCTCGCGGGCGCCGCGACCGGGCAGTGGGCGCAAATCGGCCAGCGCCGCCGCTGCTTTTTCGACATCGGCGCCGAGCGCGGAAACTGTGGCCAGAACCGCCAGACTGTTGAGCGCGCAATGACGCCCCGGCGCGCCCAGTGCATAGCGTACGGCAACGCCGTCTATCTCGGC
>JAESSL010000263.1 GCA_016764135.1 Alphaproteobacteria bacterium | reverse complement strand
GGCGAGGGAAGGGGTCGGCGATATTTTGCCGGCCCTTTTTCGTTTCGCCAAAAGGATGCGAGCGTCGTTACACGTTTTTGGTTTTATCACTGGCGGGTAGGACGTAACTAAAAGGCGATTCAATATTTTTGTCGTATAATTAAAATACCTGTCGTAAAGGAACGCGAATAAAATTTTAACAAAACTTTAATTTATAATTATGTAAGCCTTCCAATTCGTTTGGGTTTCAACGTGGTTCTGAAACCTGGGTCCAATTGCCACTTGCGCGAGACTGTACCGCTATGGAATCTGACAACGATGTTCTACTCATTGTCTGGTTGATGATGTGCACATTCCTCGTCCTGCTTATGCAGGCGGGGTTTACGTGTTTTGAAAGCGGGCACGTCCGAACAAAAAACAGCATAAATGTCGCGCTGAAAAACGTCGCCGATTTTTGTATTTCGGCGGCATGCTTTTGGGCGTTTGGCTACGCCATCATGTACGGGGTGTCCTATGGCGGATTTTTCGGCACGACTGGTTTCTTGTATAATGAGACGGATAATGGCGTTGAAATGAGCTTTATGCTGTTTCAGCTTATGTTTTGCAGTACTTCCGCAACAATTATCGCGGGCGCTATCGCCGAGCGCACACGGTTTTCAAGCTATATGATCATAACCCTCATTACGGCGGGGTTCCTTTTTCCAATCATGGGGCATTGGGCGTGGGCGGGACGGGGGTTTGGCGCTCAGGAGGGCCAAACTCTTGGATGGTTGGCCCAAATCGGTTTCATCGACTTTGCAGGTTCCACTGTCGTTCATTCTCTTGGCGGTTGGATGGCGCTGGCGGCGATGATTGTCGTGGGCCCCCGGAAAGGGCGCTTCACCAAAAGTGGTGGGGTTATTCAGATTTTTGGGTACAATTTGCCCCTTTCGGCGCTCGGCACCTTCTTGCTGTTCTTTGGCTGGTTCGGGTTTAACGGCGGAAGTTTGCTGGCGATCGACGGGCGTCTTCCGCTTGTGATACTGAACACGACGATTGCAGGCGCCTTCGGCGGTCTTTCCGTTTTGTTGATTTGCTCCGGGCAACGATCCTTGTCCGGTATTCGTTTCGTTTTAAATGCGGTTCTGGCGGGTTTGGTTGCGATAACGGCGTCCAGCAATATGATGAGCCCTTTGGACGCCAGTATCATCGGCGCGATCGGTGGCTTGCTGAGTTACTGGGTGACGAATTTTCTGGAACGCCTAAAACTCGACGACGCCGTCGGCGCCGTCCCGGTCCATTTGGCGGCGGGGATTTGGGGGACGCTGGCGGTCGCTATTTTCGGTGACACTGCACAATTTACACACCCTTATTCTCGATTGGAGCAATTGGGCGTTCAGTCTTTGGGTGTGATTGTATGCATGACGCTGGTCTTCGGCGTTGGCTTCTCCCTTCTTAAGATAATCAATTACTTTTACCCTTTGCGCGTCTCGTCTCGGGTCGAACTTATGGGTTTGAATTATGGAGAGCACGGCGTGCGCGGTGAGCTCTTCGATCTGGTTGAATCAATGAAAGGCCACTCCCGAAACAAAGATTTTTCTCACCCTGTCGAAGTTAACGATTACTCCGAAACCGCGCTGATCAGCACTGAATACAACAGTCTGCTTCAGGAAATTGATAAAGAGTTCACCGCCTTCAAGGAAAACGAATCCAAGTTGACGGAACTCGCAAAAATTGACGCTTTGACGGGGATCGCCAACAGGCTGGAGTTTGACGAAACCTTTGAGCGGGAGTGGAGTTTGTCCCGGTCAGGGGGGTATTCCCTTAGTTTGATTATTGTCGATGTGGATAATTTTAAAAATTACAACGACCGTTATGGCCATATTCTTGGCGACAAGTGTTTGATTCTTATCGCGGAATGTTTGCGAAAATCACTAAAACGGCATCGAGATTTAGTTGCAAGGGTGGGCGGCGAGGAATTTGCAATTTTGCTACCGGATACGGATTATGAATCTGTGGCGCATATTGCGCGAACAATCCGTGACGACATACAAGACCTCGCCATACCGCACGGGGCGTCGTCAGCCGCTTCTGTGGTAACCATTAGCCTGGGCGTTGCATCGGTGGCGTCGGATGCGAACGCAACGAAGGGCAACCTTTATGAGGCGGCCGACATGGCTTTGTATAGGGCGAAGGATGATGGACGTAACCGTTGGCGAAAAGTTCAGGTCTGACATTTGAGATAGATTTATCACTGTGGGTGGTCGGGTCCTTGATTGTTGGATATAAATTCCTTAAATAGGATTTACATATTATTTTTTAAACGAAAGTATTCTTTGAAGCGCTCTCGTGTGTGCAGTGCGGCGCGGCTCGTGAATGCGATCCTATGGCGTAAATGTATATCGATGCGTATCAATGTTAATCAAAAAAGGGGGGCGCGGCCCTGAATACGCTGCATCGCACATAAATTTGCTGCAGCGCAAAATATATGGCATACTCGACCTTCCGGGTAATATTGTAGCGGACCGGGCGCGACGCGACTTTGGAATTTAATATTGCAATATCAAGCCTATGAATTTGCGCAAGCCTGGATGTCTCCGGTACGCGCCGCCACGCAGGGATTGAAACTGACGCTCAATTCTCCGTTTAACCTCATGGGAAACACACTGTGGGGTCGTCAAACTGCGGCTGCGTGCGATCTATTCGAAGGGCTGACGCGTCGTTACGGCAAGCCGGAATTCGGCATCGCTGAAACGCTGATCGGCGACGAACTTGCTTCAGTCGGAGAAGAGATTGTTCTGAGCAAGGATTTCGGCGCGCTGAAGCATCTTACGCGAGAGACGTCAAAGCCGCGCAATGATCCGAAGGTGCTTATTATCGCTCCCATGTCTGGCCACTACGCAACCTTGTTGCGGGACACGGTGCGGACAATGTTGCCGGAACACGACGTCTTTATTACGGATTGGTGCGACGCTCGGGACGTTCCCTTATCTCGGGGCGCATTCGGACTGGATGATTATACGGACTACCTGATCGAGTTTCTGCGATTTCTGGGGCCGGACACGCATGTCATCGCCGTATGTCAGCCGGCGGTGTCTGCGCTGGTCGCGACAGCCGTGCTGGCGATGGCGGGTGACTCTTGTCAGCCAAAGTCTC
>JAESSL010000262.1 GCA_016764135.1 Alphaproteobacteria bacterium | reverse complement strand
CGCCCGCCTGTATAAGGAGTTTTTGCTGCCCTTGGGTCATGTCGGTTTCCGTGGCGGAATTTTCCGCCGCGAGCCGCAAGACGGTTTGAAGGTTTTGCCAGAGCCGCAATGTGGCGAGAAGCGTTTCCGCATCTTTTTCGTCCAACAAGGAGGCGTTGCGCAAGCCCTCCAACGCCTCATTTGTGTTTGTCGATAATACGGACGGTTTTTCCGCTGCATGGCGAAGCATCAGAAACTGGGCGAGGAACTCAATGTCGACGAGACCGCCGGGTCGATACTTCAGATCCCAGGGCGATTGGCCGGAATGTTCCTGTTCAATGCGGGCGCGCATCTTTGCGACATCCGCGCGCAATGCCTCGTTATCGCGGGGATGGGTGAGGGTGCGGTCAATGATTTTGGAAATTTTCGCCGCCAGCTCCGGGGGCGACTCGACGATGCGCGCGCGGGTCAACGCCATGTTCTCCCAGGTCCACGCACTTTCCGCATGATAACGATCGAAACCTTCAAGACGGGACGCGATGGGACCCTTATTGCCGGAGGGGCGCAGCCGCATGTCAATTTCATACAATGCGCCTTCGCCGGTCTGTGCGGATATGGCGCTGATGAGCCGTTGCGAAAGGCGGGTGAAATACAAGCTGGGCGCAAGGGGACGCTCCCCGTCAGAGTCGACAGCGCCGTCTTCGTGGTCGTAGACAAAAACAAGATCCAGATCGGATCGCGGCGCCATTTCGCATCCGCCTAATTTTCCAAGGGCGAGAATCGCCATGCCGCCGCCGGGCACGCGCCCGTGTTGACCGGCGAACTCCTCCTGCACTTTGAGCCACAGGGCCTTTATCGCCGCATCGGCTATGGCGCTTAACGTGGCGCCAGCGTGGGCGCCGTCGGTCAATCCCTGGAGTATTTGCACGCCGGTCTGGAACCGACTGTCGTTTGTCCATCGGCGCACCGCGTCCATCACGTCTTCAAGAACCTGGGTTTGCTCCAGACTTATGGATAGCGATGCAAGGGCGGCGTCACCGGGTCGCTCGGGGCTGTTACGCTCGGGGTTGATGAAATCAGGCGTGAGGACTGCATCCAGGCAAGACGGATTGCGCCGTAGCCAATCGGCCATATGCGGGGCGTTCCCCATGATTTCGGCCACAAGCGACAACAAGGACGGATTTACCGTGAAGAGCGAAAACAGTTGCACGCCGGCGGGCAATCCCTGCAGAAAGGAATCGAAGCGTATGATCGCGGCGTTTGGGTCTGTTGCGTCGGCGAAGGCTTGAAGCAGACGAGGCGTCAGTCCTGTCAGGATCTGTCGCGCCCGCTCGCTTCGCGTGGCGTTGTAACGCCCATGATGCCAGGCGCGAACAATAGCGGAGACGGTGCGCCCATCGGCGAACCCCATATCCTCTAGATTTTTGACGGTGTCCGGGTGATCGTCGGCGCCCGTGAAAACAAGGGCGCCGCCTGCGCCTAAATCTTCTGAATCATCGAATAATTCGGCGTAGCGTCGTTCAACTTGCCCCAGATAATGCAGCAGTGCGATTCGGAACGACGCCTCGGATTCGTAGCCCAGGAAAGTCGCCAGATTTGCGACATTCTCGTCGGATTGAGGGATGTCATGGGTTTGCGCGTCGTCAATCATCTGTATTCGATGTTCGACGCCGCGCAGGAATTCATACGCTTCGATGAGTTCGTCAGCGACTTCTTGCGTAATTTGTCCGTGCGCGGCCAAATCTGAAATAGTGTCGCAGGTTCGGCGCCCTCGCAGGCCCGGATTGCGTCCGCCCCAAATGAGCTGCTGGGTTTGAGCGAAAAATTCTATTTCGCGGATGCCGCCCCGGCCCAGCTTCACGTTATGGCCGTTTACCGCGATGACGGCGCCGCCGCGATGGGCGGTGATTTGTCGCTTGATCGAGCGAATGTCCTCGATTGCGGCGAAATCCAGGTTTCGTCGCCAGATATAGGGCCAAAGACGTTTGAGGAAGGACGCTCCAACCGCGATGTCGCCTGCAACCGGGCGCGCCTTGATCATGGCGGCGCGTTCCCAGTTCTGGCCCATGCTCTCGTAATAATCTTCCGCCGCCTGAATTGAAATCGCCAAAGGCGTGGCGGACGGATCAGGTCGAATGCGCAAATCTGTTCTGAATACATATCCATCGGCGGTTCGTTCATCCATAACGCGCATCAGGGAGCGGGTTAACCGAACGAGCGTCTTGCGCAGGCGGTCCGGATCGGGACATTCGATTTTTTCGGGGTCGTAGAGAACGATCAGGTCGATGTCGCTGGAATAGTTTAGTTCGCACGCCCCCAGTTTTCCCATGCCCAGCACAACATAACCGCAATCGCGCTGGGGGGATTCGGGATGAGGGAGAACGATATCGCCAGCTTCATGCGCATCGCGTAAAAGGGTCGACAGGCCTAGCTGAAGGGAATTTTCTGCGAATGTCGTCAAGGCGTCTGTGACGGCGTCGAGGTCCCATGTCCCGGAAATATCCGCCAGTGCGATCAACAGCGCCGCGCGCCGTTTAGCGACGCGAAGCAACGACATGATTGCGCCAATATCGCGGGAATCGTTTTCTACCGTCGCGATGTCGTCTAGAAGCCTGGCAAAGCCAATGTCCGGGCCGTGTTCGAGCAGGTCTCGAAAGAATGACGTCTCCAATAAGAGACATTGCCCCAGAAACGGGCTATTTCCAAAAATCCCCGCCAGGAGGGCGCGACCCTCCTCAGCGTCGCAAAGCGCGTTTACAAAGTCGTTCAATTCCTCGTTATCGGCGGTTGCGTCGCGCAGGCGTTCGACGCCGACGCGCGCCCGTTCCAGATTGCTGGCGTCTGGAATCCCGGATCGAGCGAAGGTGAAATTGAGTAGCGTCATGTTCCTTGGATAATCATGGCGAATTATGCGATGAAGACAGAATAGCAAATTGCGTGACCAAGTTCACGCGGTCAAGGATCGATCAAGGAGCGGTTCGCAAAGTGATCCGCCGTACATCCATTTTTGTCCTCGAAATTCTGGCGGGCCTCGTCGCAGGCGGCGTCATCATTGTGCTTGTGGGCGCCTGGTGGCTGTCCAGCGGACCGATCAGCTTGACCTTTTTAACGCCCTATATCGAACGCGCGTTGTCGCCGGAAGACGGCACGTTGACCGTCGAGATTGAGGGTACGTCCTTGATCTGGGCGGGATGGGAGCGGGCGGTCGATATTCGGGTGACGAATGTGCGGTTGCTGGATTTTGAACGCGAAGCGATCGCTGTTTTGCCGCAGGTCGCAATCGGCCTTTCGTTGCCCGCGATGATGCGTGGCATCGTCGCGCCGACCAGCCTGGAAATTTTATCACCGAAAGTGACCGGCGTCCGGACGAAAGACAGCCACGTTGTCTTTGGATTCACCACTGGCGACTCACATTCTCAATTGCCGAAATCGGCGATGTTGGCCCGCTTGTTGACCGATCTGTTGGGCGCGCCGGATCCGAATCAGCCCTTTGGATATTTGAAAAAAATCAGTATCCGAGACGCGGATCTTTTGTTTGAAGACCAAAAACTCGGCAATACCTGGCGCGCGCCCCGGTCGGATATCGAATTTCGGCGGGATGCGACGGGAATCAAGGTGGCGGGGGTTCTTGACCTTGATCTCGATGGGCAGGAAAGCCGTGTCGATGGCTCTGTCGCCTACATCGCCGACACTGGCGACCTTGAAATTGAACTTCGGTTTTCCGGAATTGATCCCGGCCTTGTTGGTCGCAATTCCAACGTTGACTTCATCCGAAAGCTATCCGTCTTCAATTTGTCGCTTTCGGGTGAGGTCGGCATTCAAATGAATGTCGATGGCCTGGTGAAGACAGTGCGGCTGGATATCGCCTCGCGATTGGGCGAAGCGAGCGGTCG